>NZ_QAIM01000126.1:0-8143 GCF_003061035.1 Acidovorax sp. HMWF018 | reverse complement strand
GGTCTGCTGCTTCATCTGCGGATAACGTTTGACCCCTCTCAATGGTGGACCTTAATCAGCGTTGCCCTAAGACCACGCGCGCGCCAGGGGGCACGCCGTCCACCTCCACGCGCAGGCCCTGACGACGGCCCGTGGTCACCGGGCGGCTCGTGGCCTGGTCTTCGGCGTTCAGCAGATAGACGTAGGCGCGACCATCACGCAAGGTCACCGCAGTTTGTGGAAGCGTCAGCACGGGCTGTGTGCCCAGCTCGATTGCACCATTTGCAAACATGCCCGCCCGTGCAGGGCTGCCGAGTGGAAGGCTGACGTAGGCCGTTGCGCGGCCTGTGCTGGTGCTGAGGATCGGCCCGACCAAGCGCACAGTACCTTCGACTTGCTCCCCATTCGGTAACTCCACCCGCGCGCGCTGGCCCGCCGCCAGCGCTGCCTGTTGGCGCGCATCCAGTTCGGGCCGCCATTCGATACGCCCCTGGCGCACTAAGCGGAACAACTCAGTACCCGCGCTGACTACATTGCCCAAAACCGCGGTCTTGGAAGACACAACACCGTCGTCCACCGCCACGATCCGCGTGTGCCGTAACTTCAGTTGAATGCTCTCCAACTCCGCCTGGGCCGACGCAAGGTCGGCGCGTGCTGTCGCTTCGCTGATACGGTAGTCGTTCACCTTCTGCTCCGAAAGCGCACCACTGTCTTCCACCGTCTCCGCACGCCGCAGGTTTGAGTAGGCCTGTTCTAGCGTGGCGCGCGCCCTCTCCACGGCCGCTTGTTGCTTTCGCAGATCGGCCTGCAGGCTATCGTCAGCCAGACGCACGAGCAGTTGGCCACGCTGGACGCGCGCCCCCACGTCGACCAGCAGTTCGGCAATGCGCAGTCCACCGGTCTCTGGGCTGACAATAATTTCCTGCCAGGCAGCCAACGGGCCGCTGGTCTGCACGATGGCTGGCCAGTTTTCGGTCTTCGGCGTGGTGACACTGACCGTCAATACGCTGGGTGCTTTTGCTAGTGGCTCTGCCGCCGAAACATCGCGCTCGCTCCAGGCGACGGCACCTGCCGCCAGCAAAACGACCACCGCAGCCGCGCTGATCCAGAAGAGGGTTCGGTTCTTGGAAATGTTCATGAGCTTGTCTTCGACGCTTCGGTCGGTGCTTGGATCTGTGTGTTGACCGATTCGCCGGGCGGAGATGCCGGAGTTCCTGGCTTCCAACCGCCACCCAGCGCCTTGTAGAGTGAGATCCAGTGTTCGACGCGGTCGCGCTGCAGTGCGAGCAGGCTGATCTGGGCCGAGAGCGCGGAGCGGCGTGCTTCCTCCAACGACAGCAGGCTCTCGCCGCCGGCACGCCAGTTCGCCTCAGTGGCCAGGAAGTAGCGTCGATAGTTGCTGGCGGCGCGCTCGGCTTCTTCGGCGCGGCGTGCAGTGCTGTCCAGGTTGACCAGCGCCTGTTCGACTTCTTTCACCGCCGTGCGTACACCCTGTCGGAAGCCCGCAAGTGCGGTCTGGTAGCTGGCCTGCGCCGAATCGACAGCGGCGCGCCGTCGCCCCCCGTCGAAGATCGGAATCGACAGCGACGGGCCAAATGCCCATGTCGTCAAGGACGAGGCTCCTGAAGCAGCCGAGACGGTGATTGAACCGGACAACGACAGGCTGGGGTACAAGTCCGCCTGGGCCACACCAATCTCGGCACTGCTCGCGGCCAGTTCGCGTTCCAGCGACGCCAGATCGGGGCGCTGGCGCAGCACTTTCGCTGGCACGCTCTGTACCACCAGCTCTGTAGGTTGGGGCAGTTTGGTGCCGCTTTGCGCCATCAACGAGCGCAATTCCGCTTCGTCCGAGCCTGTGAGATACACCAAGGACTTCACAAACAATTCGCACTGCGCCTGCTGCTGAATGACCGTCGACGTGGAATTGGCCAGGCTGGCGCGGGCCAAAGCACCGTCTGCAGGGGCGCTCAGACCCGCGCGCACCAACACGCTGGTCGCCTTCTCGGTCTCGGCTGTCGAGGCCTCCTCGCGCCCGTAGACCTCGGCCAGCATCCCGCAGGCTCGGTACTGCACATAGGTATCCGCCACCTCTGCTGCCAACGAGATGCGGGCGTCGTGCCAGTCGGCATATCGTGCCTCGGCCCGCGCCTGCGCGGCCTCGGTGTTGTGGCGTAGCTTTCCAAAAAGGTCGATCTCCCACGAGGCATCGGTCCCGGCGCTGCGTGTAGTGGCCACTACGGTTTGCGCGCCCATAGCTTGCTGCTTGCTGCGCGACACGGCGCCGCTGCCGGAAACCGACGGGCTCAACGCCCCTTGCGCACTCTTCAAAGTGGCGCGGGCCTTCTCGATGTTCGCCCAGGCCTTGTTTAGATTAGGACTGTCGGAGCCAGCCATCTCGATGAGCTGGCTCAGCGCAGGGTCATCGAATTGCCGCCACCAGTCGGCCAGGTTGCCATTACTGCCAGCGTGCGGCAGCGGCGCCTTCCAAGCCGCCGGGGCAGGGGAAGTTGGCGCCTCGTAGGTGGGGCCAACTGCGCAGCCTCCGAGCGCGAGCACCGCCAAAATCACGGCAGCAGCCACCTGTCGCCTTGGTATGTGCGTAGTTTTTGTCATGCCCACCAATGGTAGGAATGCAATGCGTTCAGCACGGTTTGGCAGTGTTAAGCTGGGTAAAAGTCCAGCCTCGGGATAAGGTCGAATGCACCAACGGCGTAATATCACCTGTCCGATCTGACCATTGATCCATGCCTCGCGTACTTCTTGTCGACGATGATGTCGAACTCACCGAAATGCTGTCGCTGTACCTCACACGCGAAGGCTTCCTTGTGCATGCGATGCATGATGGTGAAAGCGGCTCCGCAGAGGCAGTGCGTGGTAGCTACGCAATCGTGGTGCTCGACATCATGATGCCGCGCATGTCGGGTATCGAAACCTTGCGCCGCATCCGTGCAAGCAGCCAGGTGCCAGTTTTGATGCTGACTGCACGAGGCGAGAACGTTGACCGCATCGTCGGCCTTGACATGGGCGCAGACGACTACGTCCCCAAACCCTGCACGCCGGGCGAACTGGCGGCCCGCATCCGCGCTATCCTGCGTCGCACCGAGATGCGCGAGGCGACCAGCGCACATGCCACTGCGCGCATATTGCACGCGGGTCAACTGGCATTGTGGCCGGGAAGCCGACGCGCGCTGTGGTGTGGTCAGCAACTGGAGTTGACGGGAACTGAGTTCAGCCTGCTGGAGGTGCTGGCCCGCCATGCAGGGCAACTCGTGAGCAAGGACAACATTTCGCAGCAGGCTTTCGGTAAGCCTTTGGCACGCTTCGACCGCCGCATTGACGTGCATATCAGCAGCATCCGCCAGAAGCTCGGTGCGCGGCCAGATGGTCAATCGTGGATTCAAAGCGTGCGCGGTCGAGGCTACCAGTTGCTGGAGGAGTGAACATGGCACCCCCACGCCCCGGCCGCTTGTTCTGGAAGCTGTTGCTCGCGCTCGTCATGTGCATGGTTCTAGCGATCGGCGGAACGATTGGTTTCTTCGAGCTCACTGGCCAAAAGCCACCTCCGCCTGGCGGTATGCCCATGTGGGGGCCGGTACCGATGGTTCCAGTGGCGTCAGCTGTGATTGCGGTGCTCGTCATCAGTCTCATCTTCGCGTGGTACCTGTCGCGCCCATTGCGACACCTGAGCTGGGCGCTAGGCCGTTTCGCAGAGGGGCGGCTTGATACCCGCGTCGAGCCGTTGATGAGCGGCCGGCGCGACGAGATTGCCGATGTGGCACGGGACTTCGATCGTATGGCGGCGCGGGTCGAGCAATTGACGCAAGCCCACCATACGCTGCTGCACGACATCTCCCACGAGCTGCGTTCGCCACTGACCCGTCTGCAAGCTGCCATCGGCCTACTGCAACAAGACCCAGCGCAAGCGAATGCGATGATCGAACGCATCGAGCGCGAGAGCGGGCGCCTGGACTTGCTGATCGAAGAGTTGCTGACGCTGAACCGACTGGATGCCGGCGCCAACGGGATGCCCTTGCAGCGCGTCGATGTCATCGAGTTGCTGCAAGCCATCACCGACGATGCCGGCTTTGAGGGCAGTGCGTCGCAGCGCACGCTGCGCCTGGATGCTTCGGGCAGCTTTGTCACCGATGCGTATGGCGAATTGCTCTATCGAGCGTTCGAGAACGTCATCCGCAATGCATTGAAGTTCAGTCCGGCCGGCTGCGAGATCGAGGTTATTGCACGTGTCAGTGAAGGCGGCAGAACGCTTGTCACCTCCGTGGAGGACCGTGGACCGGGCGTACCGCCTGACATGCTGGAGGCCATCTTCGAACCCTTTACCCGGGTTGAGGGCAGCGAATCGGTGCGAGGTACGGGCTTGGGACTTGCAATCGCGCGCCGCGCAATGGTGCTGCATGGCGGCTGCGTCAACGCCACTTTGCGCGAGGGCGGCGGGCTCGTGGTGACACTGTCCCTGCCCCGGCGCGGCTGACGCCGCCTTGGCAATTGCGAGCGACCGCAACCGCACTTGCGCGAATCATCCCTCGTCAGTCCTTGGAGAGTTGCTTGGCGGCGGCATCAAAGCTCATTTCCCCCAGCTTCGTTGCCACGGTCTCGATTCCCCAGAAGGGCATGCGGTAGGAATACTCCAAGGCAACAGGTTTTCCATCAACCAATGCGACCGCCTTGATCTCGTCTTTCAGGGAGAAGGCCAGCGGTCCGGCGAGCACCGACAAAGCCCGTATCGTCATGCTGCGGTCTTTGTACTCCTTGATCGTGACGGCCATTTGCGCATCACCCGCGATTGCCACGCCCGCCTTGGCAGCCGCGTCGGCATATGCAGTGCGGATCAAATCAGGAATTGCGGGGGCTACCTGGCACTGCCCGCAATCCATCACAACGGAGATGCCAGGCACGCTGTTCGGCATTGGCATCGATGCAGGACGCGTCTGCGTCGCACAGCCTGCCAAAAGCGAGACGATCGAGATCGAACAGATTGCAGCTCGTCGAATAAAGGTGTTCATGTGCCCTTGGTGCAAAAAAGAACCATCGTAGGGATACCCACCGTTTACCGCGGTTAGGCAAGGTTAAGTAGGGTAAAAGCTTCCGCAGCAAGGTGCATGCAGCGTTGAACGGCGACATACTTACGTCTGGTTCTAGGCCTTGCCACACTCCTCGATGTAATCAGAGATCGCTGGCATCCACGCATCGAGATGTTGGCAATTCGCGCGAGAGACGCATCGGCAGCAGCTGCAGCCAACTCCCAACCTGACGCCTTGTTTTCAATATCGACGATACGATGAAACTTTCCGTTCTTGGTACCCTGCTGATCACCACCCTGCTTGTGGGTTGTTCCTCTCTTCGCCCGTGGCAGAACGTTGCAGCGGCCAAGAATCCCGTGGCGGCCTCCGGTTCGTCAAACGGCTACTCCGGCGATACGAGCAAACAGCCATCAGTGGTCGTGGCATTGACACTGTCGGGCGGCGGCGCCCGTGCCGCAGCTTTCGGCCTAGGCGTACTGCGCGAACTCAAGGCGACCCAATTTGTTTTGGAAGGCAAGGAAACGACCCTGCTCGACGAACTCGGCTTGATCAGCGGCGTGTCTGGCGGCAGCATTCTTGCTACTCACTACGCCATGTTCGGCGACGAAACGTTGACTCGATTCGAGTCCGACTTCCTGCTCGACGACTTCGATGGGGGCTTGATCCGGCGCGCCTTGTCGTTCTCTCGCTTTCGTGATCTGGCTTCGCCGTGGTATGGCCGAAGCAATGTGCTAGAAGAGCGTCTGAGCGCGCTGTATCGGGGCAAAACTTTTGCCGATTTGGCGGCTCGCAAGAGCGGGCCAAGGCTACTGGTCACAGCCACCGACCTCACGACGGGTGCGCCGTTCGAATTCACACCCGAGCAGTTCGCTCTGCTCTGTTCGGACTTGAACAGCGTTCCCCTGTCCTTCGCGGTGGCCTCGTCATCCGCAGTCCCTCTGGTTCTGAGCCCCATGACGCTGCGAAACCATGCTGAATCCTGTGCTCATCCACGCGCTTCCCCGTCCGAAACCCCGGGTTCGGTCCAGGCCAACTACCGGGCCCGTATGTTGAAGGCCAGCGTGGACAGCTATATCAATGTGCGCGAACGGCCGTTCCTGCACCTCGTCGACGGCGGAGTGTCCGACAACCTGGGCCTGCGTGGACTGCTTGATCGCGTGGTTGCCACGGGATCCATTCAAGACAGCTTCCGTGGCATGGCGGCGGGCTCCATCCACAAGCTTATCCTCATCGCAGTGAACTCGGAACGCGACCTGGCTGAGCGCATTGACCAGAGCGATCGCGTGCCGACTGCACCGCAGGTGATGGATGCCCTGCTGTTCGGCGCAGGGGCACGGGTCACTCAGATGACATTGGCCATGCTCGAAGATGACCTGCGACGCTGGAACGAGGAGTTGGCTCGCTACCGCGGCTCACTTGACAGCCCCTTTGCGGCTGACGCCGAGATTCACGTCATCAGTGTCAGCCTGCGTGATGTGCCGGATGCAGAGCGGCGACGCTTGGCGCTGCAGGTGCCCACCGCATTCACGATTGACGCGGCGAATGTGGCATTGTTGCAAGGTGTCGCACGAGATGTGTTGCGCCAATCGCCAGCGTTTCAACGTTTGACACAAAGTCTCGGTGCATCCGTTGCACAAGAGCCGCAACCGGACACAACCACCCAAAAGGCACAGTCTGCGGCAGTTTCGTGGGATCACCCGTTGCCGGCGCCGGCAATCATGGACCACTGACGCCATGGAACTCAGACACCTGCGCTGTTTTCTGGCTGTGGCTGAAGAACTTCACTTTGGTCGCGCTGCGGAGCGATTACACGTCGACCAGTCACCCCTGTCCCGCACCATCAAGGAACTGGAGGAGGAGTTGGGCGCGCTGCTTTTCACCCGCACCACGCGCAGTACCCGACTCACCACGGCGGGTCACCGGCTTTTGGAGCACGTGCCTCGGATCTTTGCTGCCCTTGAACAGGCACGTGACAGCGTGCGGTCGGCCTCCAATGGCTTTCAAGGGCAGTTGCGCATTGCCTTGTCCGACGGCATCACTCCCTCCCGTCTTCCTGCTTTGCTGGCGCAGTGCAGGGAGGAAGAACCGGAGGTAGAAATCCGCTTGTACGAGGTGTCACTGGCTCAGCAGATCAATGGCTTGCATGAGGATCTTTACGACGCTGGTTTTTCCATGGCAGACGATGTCGGCGAAGGCATTTCGGTCAGTTCCGCGTGGCAGGATCAATTGATGGTGGCCATACCGGAGCGCCATCCTGTACTGGTTTACAAGCAGATTCCTTTGGAGGAAGTGCTCCGCTACCCCCTGGTGCTCGGTGATCCAGCCGTGTGCGAAGGCCATGCCCGCCAAGTCGATCGAGTCATGCGTCGTCAAGATCAGGAGCCCTTGATCACACAACGAGTTGCCACATTCGACGTCATGATGACTCTGGTGTCCGCTGGATTGGCTCTGGGTTTGGCAGGTGAGGCTCACATTTCATCCAGCCGTGAACAGGGAATTGTGGCCCGCCCGTTGGCGGGAAGCCCGCCCATGCTGACTACCTATTTGCTCCGACGAGCTACCGAGCCATCGGAGGTCTTGGCTAGGTTTATTGAGCGGGTGGCCACCATCGATTCGGCCAGGGGTGAAAGCACTGCCGAAGGCACATGAGAACCGATGCATAGAGAAGACCGAATTCATGATCAGAGTGAGCGTCCAGTCACCCATCTTGACCGGCCGCTCACGGCTCGCTTGGACTACTGCTTTGCTCCGACGTAGGCAACGCACTCCACGAGGTTAAGGGCGGCCAGCAACAAGAGCTTCTCGGCGTCAGTTCTCACGCACAGCAGGTCGAGTTGGTCGACGCAGAACTTCGTGATCATCTGCGCGACGAGGTCTGGCGGCACGCCCTCGGTGAACTTCATCGTCGCCATCAGCCGCTGCAAACAGGTTTCCTGGACGTCTTCAGAGATCGTTGGCAAGGCGTGCCCGCAGTGCGTCATGGCCTGGGTGCGACCAGCAGAACGTGGATCGCCACCTCAAGCTGGAGCGTAAGCGTGGCCCCAAGGCCCTTCTTGTGAGGAGCGGAGGGTCAATGCAGGATATGTCCATATGCAAGACAGTGGACACACCCCAGAGTGGAACGG
>NZ_QAIM01000011.1:0-1425 GCF_003061035.1 Acidovorax sp. HMWF018 | reverse complement strand
GGCGCAAAGATGCGAGAAAACGGCCGCAATTGCATCATCTGAAAAACATCGACCCTGTAGCACTTACGAGTCCGAGTTGTTCAGGACATCCCTAGCGGTGCAAGATGCCGAGGCTGGTCTGATCTGGTCTGTTGGAGGCGTTTGGAGCGCTTCATTGCTATCGCAGTCGCCTGCTCTCATGACGGGGCCGGAGGTTGATGCGCTTCATAAAAAGCACCCGAATGCTCACATCGTTGATGTGATCGTTTATCGTGAAGCCTGCGAGGCGTACAACGCTGGTTTTAATGCTGTGCTAAACCACGACGAGCGCAGCACGCCTGAAAGCCGTCAAGCTGCTCGCAATGCAGGTATTGAATCGCTTGTTCGCGCAGGCTTTCCAGAGAACGCGCTGGAGATTGGCAGAAATGACTATCTCCAGCAAGGAAACGTGGCGAAGCTCACTGAACAAGTAGCCCCAGCCACGAAACTGGTTGAAGTGCGTTTGTCGGCCCTCACGAGGGTCGAATACATGGAGGTCGTTGAGGTGCCTGCGAACATCACGCAAGCGGAGCTTGATGACTTGGTGAACGCGCGTTACCGTCAGGTGGACGGTGGCGAGTTCACGAGCGATCCCGAGTATTGGGAGCGCGGAACCTGCGAAGCCATCGATTCGGACATGCCCGACGCAACGCCAACGATGATGGCGTTCAGGACGGAACATGGCCTGCACATTGAGCGGGCAGATGCTGCCGCCCAGCATATCAGTGGGGCAGGGCGCGCTTCCTAAACCATCCACAAAAAGCGAGTTTTGACGCTCGCATCCAAGAAGTTGCTGCCCTTCTGGGGAGCACCAAGAAGTCCTGCGCCCCTCGGGGTTGCAGGGCTTTCCAAAGCTCCTGAGAGACCGGGTGCTTTGGAAAGCTTTCATCCCCGCCCGCGTAATGCAGGTGGCTTGAAACGGCAGCTGGCCGTGCCTCTCGGGGCGAATTCAGCACATCAGCTCTCACGAGCTTTCATCAACCCTTGCGGGCTCATTCCCGCAGGGGAGGGGCCCGTCTTCTGCTTTGGAGTCGGAACATGCTCAATTCACAAAATCAAGACCTCAACCCTGCTCAGTTGGATGCAGCGCGAACCCCGCGTTGCCAGAAACCTGGCGAGGTCGAGCACCTCTTCGCGGTGCGTGACGCCTACATCTCTGACCTCCGAGCCAAGGGGGTCATTGATGCCAACGATCTGTTGGCGCTGGAACGCACAGGCAAATGCACCGTGGCCAATGACCATTGGCACATCTGCACCAAGGAAGCGCGTGATGCGCTGCTCAACGACGCGCACCATTTCGTGCGCTCCTGTGCAGCCATCGCCGCAGCCAAGGGCGGTCATTGAGTCCTTGAAAGCCCTCGGGCCCAGAGGAATCGAATTCACACAACCCTGCCGGGTATCCCTCCC
>NZ_QAIM01000125.1:0-4152 GCF_003061035.1 Acidovorax sp. HMWF018 | reverse complement strand
GGACAACTACCGCGCTCGCCCCTCGAAAAGTGCGTTGCAGCCAGTGCTGAGCCGAGCAGGCAGCGCGATGGCTGCCGACTTGACCAAATCTGGGGGCGATGCTCTCTCAATCAAAGGGTCAGGTGCTGGTGTCGTATCTGCGACCTCTGGATCCGCTCCGGCAGACGCCCTTGTAGCCACTGAGACGAAGTTCAGCTTGCTCGTAGACAGCCAGAAATGGAACGTGACGGTACGTTCTGCCGTCGACCCGGCGCTCAACGAGTGGCTTCGTATTGGCAAGGGTGATAACAGGCAGCTTGACGGCATGCCTATTCGGGACATCATCGTAGACGTTTCTATGGCGCACCCTTTCGTGCAGCAGTTCATCGGCTCGAAGAATGAGAATGCGGAACTGTTTCTGCGCTTCGCCGTTGGCTTGGCCTTGGCGACCGAGAAGTCCGCGAGAGCAGGCTATCCCGTCACGCTTGCCTTGCATTGGTTCAATAGACTCCTAAGAGAGTCACTTTCGGGAGCAGTGGATTGAGCATCACCGTGCGAGAACTTAAAGACGTCAGGCCGCCGCTCCTTTGGGAGCCGACGGAAGGCGCGGAAACAACACGGTTTGTCGAGCGCAAGCATGCCCAGACCGGCATCCCAAAAACCGCGCTTGAGAACGTCGTCTTCGAAGCTCAGCAAATCCTTGGCAGATGTGTGGACCCGAAAGGCCCGCCCGGACAGCGCACTGGCCTTGTGGTCGGGTACGTGCAAAGTGGCAAGACCCTCTCATTTACGACGTTGACGGCCCTTGCGCACGATAACGGGTTTGCGCTCGTCGTTCTCATCGCTGGCACGCTTGAGAACTTGAAGCAGCAGACCCTTGGCCGACTGACATCGGACCTAGAACTCTCAGCGAGCGGAGTCATCCGTCCATGGCTTCTGGTACACCAGCCTTCCGAGAACACCTCTGACGCTACGCTGCTGCGGCAGCATCTCAAGAACTGGACAGACCCGTCGTACCCACAGCACAAGAAGCGCGTTTGCGTCGCGGTCGTCCTCAAGCACCCAAAGCGGATAGCAAACCTTCGTGACTGCTTGAAAGGCGTCGAGCTTGCGAAAATTCCAACACTCGTGATTGATGACGAGGCTGACCAGGCGAGCTTGAACACATTCGCGGCTTCCAATCAAGCGAAGGGTACCAACCGTGCAAGCGCGAACTATCGCGAGGTACTTGCGCTGAAGCAGGTTTTCCCGCATCACACTTACGTCCAGTACACGGCTACTCCTCAGGCTAACTTGCTCGTCAGCCTCGTCGATCACCTGTCACCAGAGTTCGCCGAGTTGGTATCGCCTGGCGCTGGCTACGTCGGCGGTGCGACGCTGTTTAAACCGATGGGGGGCTATGCGAAGACCATCCCCGACTCCGAAGCTTCAGCCAAACTTTCAACGTCGTCTGCTCCCCCAGCCACATTGGTCAATGCGCTGCGTATTTACCTCCTCGCCGCATGCGCATCGGAGGTTACGCGCGAGGGCACCAACAAAACGATGATGGTTCACCCGTCTCAACACACGGGGCCGCACAACGACTATCTTCATTGGATTGACGAACTCATCGACGCGTGGCGCGGAATCGTCTCGACTGATGATCACCAACTCAAGCAAGACTTCTCCGATGGATTCCGCGAGGTCTATCAGGACCTTGAAGGGACTTCGAGCGGCGACCTGCCTCCCTTCGACGAGTTGATTGCTCAGTTGGGGGTCGTGCTGCGCACCGTCATGGTTCGCGAGGTCAACTCCACTGGCTCCGGCTCTGCGCCCATCAACTGGAGTGCGAGCGAGTACTGGATTTTAGTTGGTGGCGCGAAGCTCGACCGGGGCTTCACGGTCGAGGGCCTAATCGTCACATACATGCCTCGACCACTGGCGACGGGGCATGCGGATAGCTTGCAGCAAAGGGCGCGCTTCTACGGCTACAAACAGCGATACCTAGGCTACTGCCGCGTCTACCTTCAAGGTGACGTTCGTGTGGCTTTTGAAAAGTATGTCGAGCACGAGGCAGACATTCACCATAGTCTTGATGGCCAACGGGGCTACGAACTCAAGGCTTGGGCACGACAGTTCATCCTGGACAGCAGCATGAAGCCGACGCGCAAGGGCGTCATCGGAATCCCGCTCAAGGAGTTCCTCGCTTCAGGTTGGATTGAGCCGGCTGCCGCCCATATCGACGCACGGTGTGTGGAGTTCAACCGCGAAGTTTTCTTAAAGTTTCGGGAGCAACTGAAGGCATATCCACCGGGAAAGCCAGCACAGGAAGCACATCCGGACCTCTTTATCGACAAGCGGGTCAAGTCAGAGCCCAATCTCTTGTATGAAGCGG
Source organism: Acidovorax sp. HMWF018 (assembly GCF_003061035.1). Lineage (NCBI taxonomy): Bacteria > Pseudomonadati > Pseudomonadota > Betaproteobacteria > Burkholderiales > Comamonadaceae > Acidovorax > Acidovorax sp. HMWF018. The sequence continues at coordinate 1,799 of NZ_QAIM01000125.1, read as the reverse complement.
TTCCTTTGGATGTCGTAGTTCGAGACCTCCTCAGAAAGCTGCAGATGGGGCTTCAGAGCGACGAACTCGAAAGGTCCGCGGCTATAGTCGCGCTTGAGCGCCTACGAGACGAGGGGCAGACGCATGTGGACGTGTTCGTGATTGGGAACGGGATATCACAGGCTCGTAGCAAAAAGAAGTCCGAAAACGTCATCAACCAAATTGCACAGGGCAAATCGCCCGCCGGAAAGGTTGGCCAGTCGCTGTTGACCTATGGCGGTGACCGTAGCTTTGTCGCGCCCGAACGTGTGTCACTTCATCTTCGATACTTCACCTTGCTTAACTCGGACACCAGGGCGCCCGAAGAGTCAGATGTGCCCTGGTTTGCTGTCCACATTCCCGAGCAACTGGAAAAGAACTTTCTGTTGCAGAAGGATGGGTTATGACGAAGACACCTTCGCTTTGGGAGCGCTTCCAGGCGCTGAAGCCGACTTCGGACGCGAGCGCTATCGCAGCAATCCCATGCGGCTCATGCAAGCAACATTTGCTTGTACGCGGCGACAGCGGAGAGCCCGCATTGTTGCTTGCTACCGATCCCAGAGCCTCCCCGAGGGCTGACATCAGACTCAAGCACGTAGGAGTGCAGTTCGACCGGCGGTTCGAGGTTGCACATGGTGACGACGGCAGCACCGAGGTAGGCAACTTCTGCAAGTTCACCTGTGATCCCTCGGGCTCGCACCTCCATGAGTACTTTGTCGAGTTAATGGCTGCAACGGCCGGCACCCATCCAGGTGTGCTCTCTGCGCAAGCAACTGACGAAGTTGTCGACATGCTGCTTGAACTCTTTCGCAAGCTTTCGCTGCCGACTGACCAGTCGGTAACAGGCTTGTGGGGAGAGTTGCTACTTATGCATCTTGCCGCTTCGCCTGGGAGGTTTATTGATGCATGGCACCTAAGAGCGACAGATGGGTTCGACTTCGCGTTCTCCGACAAGCGCATTGAGGTAAAAACAACCGAACGCCCCTCACGCGAGCACGCCTTCTCACTTAAGCAAGTCCGGTCAGGCCGTGAAACTGACCTCATCGCCTCCATCACCTTGGCTCGCTCGTCTTCAGGCCTTTCGGCGCTAGACCTAGCGCGACTTATTGCCGAGAGATCGGATGCCGCGCAACAAGCCAAGCTTTGGCGCCTTGTGCTCGAAACGCTCGGAGAAGACGCTGATGCTGACGGCGAACAGCGCTTCGACGTGAAGAGTGCATCGGACGGACTGGTTTTCGTCCTCGCCTCTGATGTACCGGCTCCAGAGGTCTCGGCGAGCGTTGCTGTATTCGTTACCGAAGTTCGATTCCGCTCCAATATCAACGCTCTGTGCTTGAATTCGCCCGTCAGCAAGACAGAAATCTTGAGCGGCTAACTGTGATGGGCCTGGGTACCGCGGATGACCGGCACGGCACTGGCCAGCAGCCGATCGGCGCCCACTTTGGGCGGGCGGCCAGCCAAGAGACTTATCCTTATTACGGTGGAATATTTAGGCCAGCTCCTGTTCGATTTTTAAAACATTCCTTTCACAACTGTGATCGGTTTCTCGGCCATTTAACGGCATAATTTTTCGTTCTCAGGTAGCGATAAGACACAGTTATCGACTGCCAGATGACCACCAAAACGGCCCCATTCGCGGGCCGTTTTTTCTTGTCTTTCCAACTCGTCCATAGGACTCACCATGAGTAAGCGTGGCCCCAAGGCCCTTCTTGTGAGGAGCGGAGGGTCAATGCAGGATATGTCCATATGCAAGACAGTGGACACACCCCAGAGTGGAACGG
>NZ_QAIM01000124.1:0-2648 GCF_003061035.1 Acidovorax sp. HMWF018 | reverse complement strand
TTCGTCCTCACCCCTGCCGTCGCGCATGGCGCGCTACGGTATCCAGCCGGCTTCGCGCGGCTGATGTGATGACGTTGCTGGCGATCATCTGGATCGCCCCCCCGCCGATTCCCTTGTGTATTTCAAATCACTGGAGAATCGGATGCTGAAGGATATTCACAATTACAACGCGAGGGCGGTTGCGGCAGGCTTGCTCCTTGCGCTCATGACGGGGACGGCTTTCGCTCAGTTATTGCCGACGGCACCAGCTCTTGGGCAGAGCGCCAACGGCGTAGAGCAGATTGAAGCAGCAACGCCCCTGACTCTGCAAAAGGCCGTCGCGCTGGCTTTGGAGGCGAATCTTGACCTAACTGTCGCCCAACGGGAAATCGAGGCGGTGGAGGGCCAGGTAATTCAGGGACGAGTACGTCCTAATCCCGAGCTGGCGTACTCGCTCGAAGACCAACGCACGCCAACCCGCACGCAAAGCGTCCAGATCAATCTGCCCATCGAGCTGGGGGGCAAGCGCGCTGCCCGCATTGCCGCGGCAGAGCGAGGGCGTGACGTCGCAGTTGAAGAACTGAACACGCGGCGCGTTGAAATTCGCGCCGCTGTGGTTGCCGCCTTCTTTGAGGCGCTGGCCGCCCAGGATCGCACGGCCTTGGCCCAGGACAGCGTTGACCTGGCCAGGCAAGCGACGGATGCCGTTGCCAAGCGCGTGACGGCGGGCAAGGTGTCCCCGGTCGAAGAAACCAAGGCTCGGGTGGCCGAGGCCGGCGTGCGGGTTGAACTGGCACAGGCGCAGAGCGAACAACGCAGTGCCCGCGCGCGGCTGGCCAGTTTGCTCGGGGCCAACCCGCCGCGTTTCACCCAGGTAGCGGGCAGCGTGGACGATCTTCCCAACGTCCCTTCGCTGGATGACATCCAGCAGCGCTTGTCGGCCTCATCGGCATTGCGCCGGGCGCAGTTGGAGATCGAACGCCGTCGGTCGCTGGCCGACGTGGAGCGCAGCAAGCAGACGCCCGATGTCACGGTCAGCCTGGGCGTGAAGCGTCCGAACGAGTTAGCGCGCAATCAGTTAATGCTCGGCATTTCCGTGCCGCTGCCTTTGTTCGACCGCAATCAGGGCAATCTGTTGGAAGCGTTGAAGCGTGAAGACAAGGCGAGGGATGAACTCCAGGCGTTGAATCTGCGCCTCAACACAGAGCTGTTGCAAGCCCGCGAGCGGCTGGCGTCGGTTCGCGGCGAGATCGACATATTGCAGCGAGAGGTGCTGCCAGGGGCCAAGAGCGCCTATGACGCGGCCACCGTGGGCTTTGGTTACGGCAAGTTCAACTACCTGGAAGTGCTGGACGCGCAACGCACCTACTTTGCCGCCAAGTCCCAGTACCTCAAGGCGCTCGCCGATGCGCACCGCGCGGCGGCGGACATGGATCGCGTGATCGGCGCATCCGAATCCACGACCACCCTGCCTGCAAACAAGGAATGAACATGAAACCCGAAACGAACAAACTGAACGTCGGCAAGAAGCAGTGGTTTGCCATCGCCGTGATCGCCGCAGTGGGCATAGGACTGGGCAGCGCCATTCTCGGCGGCAAGACGGATAAGAGCGCCGAGGGCGAGGGTCACGGCAGCCACGTTGAAGCCAAGGCCCACAGTGATGGTGAGCATCACGACAAGGCAAGTGGTGACCAGCACGACCACGACAAGGGCCATGCGGACGGTGAGCACCACGAAGGGCCGAGCAAGGGGGTGCATGGCGGCAAACTGTTCAATGAAGGGGATTTCGGATTGGAGGCGTTGCTCGCGGAGGAAGGCGGTGAGCCTCGTTTGCGAATCTGGCTCTATGACAAGGGCAAACCACTTGCCAGCAACACTGCAAAGGTCAGCGCCACCGTCACGCGCTTGACCGGCGAGAAGCAGGCGCTCAACTTCGCGCCTGACAAGGACAGCCTGCTGAGCCGCGAGGTCGTGCCGGAGCCGCACGCGTTCGAGATCAGCATCGTTGCCCAGACAGCCAACGAACCCTTCATGTTCGTCCTCAACCAAGAGGAGGGGAAAGTCGAACTCAGTGATGCACAAATCAAAGCGGCATCCATTAGCATCGACACGGCTGGCGCGGCACGAATCAAGTCAGCCTTGCAATTGCCCGGGGAAATTCGCTTGAACGAAGACCGGACTTCGCACGTTGTCCCACGCATTGCAGGAGTGGTCGAGAGCGTTCAGGCCAGTCTGGGTCAAGCAGTCAAGAAGGGACAGGTTCTCGCAGTCATTGCCAGCCCGGCTGCGTCTGAGCAGCGCAGCGAGTTGCAGACAGCACAAAAGCGTCTGGCCTTGGCCAAGACCACGTTCGAGCGTGAAAAGCGGCTCTGGGAGCAGAAAATTTCCGCCGAGCAGGACTACCTACAAGCAGGGCAGGCGTTAAACGAGGCGCAAGTCGCTGTGGCCAATGCTCAGCAGAAGCTGTCGGCCTTGGGGTTGAGCGCGGGATCTTCGGGAGGGCTGAATCGCTTTGAGTTGCGCGCCCCGTTCGATGGCCTGGTGATTGAAAAGCATCTCAGCCTGGGTGAGGCCGTCAAGGAAGACGCCGCCGTGTTCACCGTGTCCGATCTGGGACAGGTCTGGGCTGAAATCAACATACCTGCCAAGGACTTGCCACTGGTCAGGGT
>NZ_QAIM01000655.1:8555-16198 GCF_003061035.1 Acidovorax sp. HMWF018 | reverse complement strand
TGTTTGACGCCCTCAACATCACGCCCGAAGAAGCCCAGCTCAAGTTCGGCTTCCTGCTGGATGCGCTGCAGTACGGCGCGCCTCCGCACGGCGGCCTGGCCTTTGGCCTGGACCGCATCGTGACGCTGATGACCGGTGCTGAGTCAATCCGCGACGTGATCGCCTTCCCCAAGACCCAGCGCGCCCAGTGTCTGCTCACGCAGGCGCCCAGCCCCGTGGACGAAAAGCAGCTGCGCGAGCTGCACATCCGCCTGCGCAACCCCGACGCGGTCAAGACTGCGGCCTGATTCCGGACGCATCACGTCCTTCGCGCATGCAGCCATGCATCGCACACCAAGCGGCTCGGGCCTTGCGCCCTGGCCGCTTTTTTCATGCGCGGTGCATCGGGCACTGGCCGCCGTGCACGGACTGAAAGAGGTACTTCCATGCGTTTGTTGACACGCTCCCATTGGCTGCTTGCGGCCGCATGCATCGCCCTGGCCGGATGCGGCGAGAAGAAGACCGAACTGGGGCAGGGCGGCTCGGTGGTCACGGGCTCGGCCGGGCCCCAGGGCGCGCAGAACGCGGCCCGTGAGCTGGTGCGTTGCGATGCGCCCGTGGCCACGCTGGCGCTGGCCGAGAACCCCAATGGCTACATCATGGGCTCGGGCTACCAACTGCCCGCGTCGCCGGTGCCGCTGGTCAAGCTGCTGGCCCAGCAGAGCGGGTGTTTCCGCGTGGTGGACCGGGCAGCGGGCCTGAAGGGCACTGTGCAGGAGCAGGAATTGAAGGACGCAGGCATCTTGCGCAAGAACAACTCCACCGTGGCCAAGGGCAAGGGGTACGAGGCGCAGTACACGCTCACGCCCAGCCTCACGTTCAGCGAGCAGGATGCGGGCCGGGGCCTGGCCGGGGTGATCGCCATGATCCCGGTACTGCGCGACATCGCTGGCCTGGCCGGGCTGGTGGAGCAGGTCAAGTTCAAGGAAGCACAGACGGCCTTGCTGCTGTCCGACAACGAAACCACCGAACAGGTAGCGGCGGCCACAGGCTCAGCGCGCACCACCGACCTGGGGGTTGGCGGCTTGGTGTTCGGCAAGCTGGGCGGCGCAGCGGGCGCTGGCTGGAGCAATACCAACGAAGGCAAGGTCATTGCTGCGGCGTTTCTGGACGCGCACAACCAGCTGGTGGTGCAGGCGCGTGCGTTGCAGGCCAAAGAGCTGCCCCCGCCCGTGCCCACCACCACGGCAGCCCAGCGCCCCAAGGGGGGCTGAAGGCACAGGCCATGGCAGCCGCCGCCGGGCCACCGCGGCCTTACAAGCTTCCAGAGTCGGTGCTGGTGGTGATCCACACCCCCGCGCTGGAGGTGCTGCTGATCCGCCGCACCGGGGGCGAGGGGCATTGGCAGTCGGTCACCGGTAGCAAGGATGCGCTGGACGAGCCTTTTGCCGAGACCGCACGCCGTGAAGTGGCCGAAGAAACCGGCATGGACACCCAGGCACCGGGCTGTCTGCTGACCGACTGGGCGCTGGAGAACGTGTACGACATCTGGCCCCAATGGCTGCACCGTTATGCACCTGGCGTGGTGCGCAACCGTGAGCGCGTGTTTGGCCTGCGTGTGCCCGCAGGCACGCCCGTGGTGCTGAGCCCGCGTGAGCACGATGCCTATGAGTGGCTGCCCTGGCAGCAGGCCGCTGACCGGTGCTTTTCCGCGTCCAATGCCGAGGCGTGCCTGTTGCTCCCCCGGTTTTTGCATCTCGGGTGAGTGGACTCCGAATGGCCCGGCGGCAACAGGGGCAAGGCCGGGCGGCGTCGCCTCAAGAGGCGTCTGGAGGCCGCAAGCGCAGGGCGGCAGCAGGATCGTCGGCATCGTCTGCGGGCGACGGGCCGAGGGCCGAGCTGTCGGGCGATGGCTGCGGAGTGCGCGTGGGTGTGTTGTCGCTGCTGCCCCGCACCCTCAGTGCCACACCGCCGGGGTGGCGTTCACTGTCTTGCCCCAGGATGGCCCTCGCCGGGGTGCTGCCCATGCGGGCGCGCAGTGCGTCGATGCTCTCTTGCAGCGGTTGGGGGGCGGCCATGCGCGCGCCATGGCGTAGCAGCACTTGCTGTGCCATATCGAGCAGTTTGGAGTTGAGGGTGCGTTCGGCTTCGGCCAGCAGGTTTTGCACGGCACCGCCAGGGTCGCCGCCCAGGCTTTGCGCCATGGCGACTTCGGCCGTCTTGTTGACGCGTTGCAGGCAGTCTCGCACCAGTTGGCTGTAAGGCTCATGCAGGTTGCAGGCGTTGGCCATCAGCTCGGTCAAGCCGCGTGTGTTGGCATAGCGCATGCCCAGTGCCAGCACCCAGCTGTCGCCCTCGGGCAGCTCGATCGACGTGACGGCCAATACGGCCAGCAGGCTGCCCAGGTTGCAAGCAGCCTCAAAGTCGAAGGTGCTGGACGTGATCTCGCGGGCCATGCCACGCACCGATTCAACCGCTTGCGAAAACTGCCGCTGCTGGATGAGCTGCAGCGCCCGCGCCACCTCGGCAAAACGCCGGATGCGCGCGCTGCCGTAGTGGCGCTCCAGGATGCGCGCAAAGTCGGCCATGCAGCGCTCGATGCCCTTGCGGTCGTTCTCGGCGTAATACGCGAACGTCAGCAGCACCAGCGACTGGTAGTCGAACAGCTTGGAGTCAATGCCCAGCACTGTGGCGCGTGCCAGCACCTTGGTGGCGGTGGCGCGGTCCCCCATGTAGTACGACATCATCCCCAGCTTCTGCAGCCGCACCACCGAGTCGGGCGTGAGGGTGCTGGCCGTGCGGTAGGTCTCGATGGCCTGCGAAAAATTGCCCATCTCCACCTGCGCGCGGCCCAGCACGTCGTAGGCGTCGGCGAACGACGCGTCTTCGCCAATCAACTCCTGCAAGGTGGTGATGGCGCGCGCGGCCTGGCCTGATTCGATCTGTGCGCGGGCCACGCCCAGCTTGGCCCAGGGCAGGGCCCGTGCCGCGATGACGGCCTCGAACAGGGTGCGCGCCTCGTCGTGGCGGCCCAGGCGCAGCAGCAGCTCCGACCCGATGCGGGCGGCGTACAGCCAATAGGGCTTGCGGGCCTCGAAACGCTCCACGCACAGCGCTGCTGCCTGCTCGAAGTCCTCGGCTTCGATGGCATCGAAAATGGGCTTGAGGTGGATCTTGCGCAGGCGCGCCAGGCTCAGGCGCTCGAACAGCGCGCTGGGCGTGAAGGGCTTGAGCAGGTAGCCGTCCAGGGCCGACTCGGCGGCCTCAGCCACTGCGGCGTACGACGCCTCGGCCGTGACCATGAAGAACACCGTGGAAAACGGCAGCAGCTGTGCGCGCCGCAGGTCGTCCAGCAGGGTCTGGCCCGAGTAGTTGGATTCGCCAAAAAACTGGTCGCACAGCACGTAGTCGAACACCGTGTGCTCCAGCCGGGCGCGCGCGTCCTGCACACGGGAGCATTGCACGATGCGGGTCACGCCGTACTCGCGCAGCTGCCCCACCAGAATGCTGCGCGATGTGGCATTGCTGTCCACGATCAGCGCCTGGGTCTGTGGGGCGGGATTGGGGCCGCTCTCGGTAGCCATGGGGGTCGGGGCCGTCCCTGCGTGCTCAAAATGTTGGAGTCTCCAGTGTAAAGCGCTGCCGCCCCCTGCCTGCGTCGGGCAAACCCCTTGCCACCACGGCTTGCGACACAATCTCCAGTCCTAGGAGCGGCAATTGACCGCTTGCCGTTTTCAAGGGCGCCTCATGGATACTGACTCTCGCTGCTTCGTTGACGTTCGCTTGTCGAGTGGGCACGCTACGCATTCGCCAGCACCGCGCTGGGCGCGCCATGCGGCGTTGCTCCTCCTTGCGGGCATGAGCCCGCCGCGTCCTCGCGCCTTGCCTGGCGCACCCATCGCGGCGCTGGCGAGCGCGTTCAATTACCCCTCCTAGGACCATGCAACACGACGACATCCTGCGCGTAGCCACCTACAACATCCACAAGGGTGTGCAAGGCATCGGGCCCGCGCGGCGGCTGGAGATTCACAACCTGGGCCTGGCGGTGGAGCAGCTCGACGCCGACATCGTTTGCCTGCAGGAGGTGCGCAAACTGCACCGTCGCGAGGCGGCCTACTTTCAGCGCTGGCCTGATCTGCCGCAGGCCGAGTTCCTGGCCCCCGAAGGCTACGAGGCGGTGTATCGCACCAATGCGGTCACCAAACACGGCGAACATGGCAACGCGTTGCTCACCCGCTGGCCGGTGATCGGGCACCAGCATGAAGACATCTCGGACCACCGTTTCGAGCAGCGCGGGCTGCTGCATGTGGAGGTGGATGTGCAGGGCCGCAACGTGCACGTGATCGTGGTGCACCTGGGCCTGATCCCTGGCAGCCGCATCCGCCAGGTCGAGCGCCTGCAGGGCTTCATCGAGCGCGAGGTGCCCCCCGGTACGCCGCTGGTGGTGGCCGGTGACTTCAACGACTGGGGGCAGCAGCTCAAGCGCATGCTGGCTGGCTTTGGCCTGTATGAATGGGATGCGCCCCGCACCTTCACCTACCCTGCACGCCTGCCCCTGGCGCAGCTGGACCATGTGTATGCGCGCGGGCTCACGCCGCTGTCGCTGCAGGTGCCGCGTGGCCGCATCTGGTGGCGCATGTCGGACCATCTGCCCCTGATCGCGGAGTTCCGGCTGTGAGGCGTTGCCGGGGTGTGCGCGGTGGCGGGGTGACGGGATGAGGCGCAAGTCCTTTGCGCAGGCCCCGGGCACCGGGCCCGCCGACGACCACCAGGTCCGGCTGCTGCAAGGCGCCGAGGAGTTCTTTCCGGCGCTCACCGAGGCCATGGATGCTGCGATGGCGGACATCCAGTTCGAGACCTATATCTTTGACTTCACCGGCGCCGGAGCCACCGTGGCCCAGGCGCTGATGCGCGCTGCAGCGCGCGGCGTGCGCACCCATCTGGTGGTCGATGGCGTGGGCACAGGCGCGTTGCCCAAGGCCTGGGCCGATCAGTTTCAGGCCGCCGGGGTGCTGTGCAGCGTGTATTCGCCGCTGGGGCCGCTGGGGCTGCTGCTGCCACACCGCTGGCGGCGCCTGCACCGCAAGCTGTGCGTGGTGGATGGGCGGGTGCTGTTTTGCGGCGGCATCAATGTGCTGGACGACTTTCACGACCCCAACCACGGCGCGCTGGAGGCCCCCCGTTTTGACTTTGCCGTGCGGGCCACGGGCAGCCTGGTGGCATCGGCCAGCGACACCATGGACCAGCTCTGGTGGCGCATGCAGGCCGTACGCGACGCGCGCCAGCGCCGCCTGCCGGAAGCCCTGCGGGCCCTGCGCGCGGCCAGCGCCGCACGGCACGCGGAGCAGGGCGGCGACCCCGATGCCGGCCCCCCCGTGCGCGCCACCCTGGTGCTGCGCGACAACGTGCGCAACCGCAGCCGCATCGAGAAGGCATACCGCAAGGCCATCGGCGCGGCGCGGCACGAGGTCATCATTGCCAATGCCTACTTCATGCCCGGCGGCAAGCTGCGCCGCGCGCTGGTGATGGCCGCGCGCCGGGGCGTGCGGGTGCGCCTGCTGCTGCAGGGACGGTACGAATACTTCATGCAGTACCACGCGGCCCGTCCTGTGTACGGCGCGCTGCTGGAGGCGGGGGTCGAGATCTACGAGTACGCCCCCAGCTTTCTGCACGCCAAGGTGGCCGTCATCGATGCGCAGGGCGACCGGCCCTGGGCCACGGTGGGCTCGTCCAACCTCGACCCGCTCTCGCTGCTGCTGGCGCGCGAGGCCAACGTGGTGGTGGAAGACGCCGCCTTTGCCATTGACTTGCGCCAGCGCCTGGTGCACGCCATGCAGCACGCGGGCCGCCGGATGGACCCTGCGCGCTATGCCGGCCGCCCGCTGCGCCAGCGGGTGCTGGACCGCGTGGCGTTTGGTCTCATGCGCCTGGCGCTGTGGGTGACGGGCAAGCGGTATTGAGGGCGCCTTTGTCGAGATTGCTACTTTATTGATAGCTTCTCAGGCATATTCCACTAGCGCTTGCTGCCTAAAACCCTTGTAATTGATCAAACTGGGTTCGCTGGTACGATGCCAGCTATGTCCAGCCAACCTGCCGCCGATATGACGCCCACCTCACCGGACGAAGGCACGCCCGTTTCCGTCAAGATCCGAGAACGCCTTGCCGCCGCGCGCAAGCGCTTTCACGCCAACGACAACATTGCCGAATTCATCGAGCCCGGCGAGCTGGAAAAGCTGCTCGACGAGGTCGAGGTCAAGATGCAGGGCGTGCTCGACAGCCTGGTGATCAACACCCAGGGCGACCACAACACCAACAACACCGCGCGCCGCGTGGCCAAGATGTACCTCAACGAGGTGTTCCGCGGCCGCTATGTGGCGCAGCCGCCCATCACCGAGTTCCCGAACGCCGAGCACTTGAACGAACTGATGATCGTGGGCCCGCTCACCGTGCGCAGTGCCTGCAGCCACCACTTCTGCCCCGTCATCGGCAAGATCTGGATCGGCGTGATGCCCAACGAGCACACCAACGTGATCGGCCTGTCCAAATACGCGCGCCTGGTGGACTGGATCATGGGCCGCCCCCAGATCCAGGAAGAAGCCGTGGTGCAGCTGGCCGACCTGATCATGGAAAAGACCCAGCCCGACGGCCTGGCCATCGTCATGGAAGCCAGCCACTTCTGCATGTCCTGGCGCGGCGTGCGCGACAACGACAGCCGCATGATCAACTCGGTCATGCGTGGCGTGTTCCTCAAGGACAGCGCTTTGCGCCGTGAATTTTTGTCCCTCATCCCTGGAAAGAACTGACCATGCTGGTACGCCTGCTTTACGCCAGTCGCGCGGTCGATACCTCGCCCGCCGCCATTGAAGCCATCCTGACGCAGTCGCGCCAGCACAACCCCGGCAGCGGCATCACCGGCGTGCTGTGCTACGGCGGCGGCGTGTTTTTGCAAGCCATCGAGGGCGGACGCTCTGCGGTGAGCGAGCTGTATGGCCACATCCAGAAGGACACGCGCCACAAGAACGTGGAGCTGCTGCACTACGAAGAAATCGCCGAGCGCCGCTTTGGCGGCTGGACCATGGGGCAGGTCAACCTCTCCAAGATTAACCACTCCATCCTGCTCAAATACTCCGAAAAGCCCGAACTGGACCCGTATGCGGTGTCGGGCAAGGTGTCGTTTGCGCTGCTTGAAGAGTTGATGGCCACCGCCTCCATCATCGGCCGAGCCTGAAAAGCGGGGCGCTTTGCTACTGCGCCAGCCGATTCCGGGCCTGCTGTGCTCGCCGTACGGGAGTACGGCTGCGCGCATCGACCCAGACTAGGCTGGCTCGCTACGCAAATCGCCCCACTTTTCTTCGCAGCCATCCATCACGGTTCGTAGCCGCAGCCGCCCAGAAGGCGCTGCGGCTTTTCTGTTCAGGCCGTTCTTTTCCCCGCTCGTGACCTTCACCGCCTTCGCCCTCATCATCCTCGCCGGCCTCATCCACGCGTGCTGGAACATCGTGGCCAAGAAGGCCGGGGGGGACTCGCGGTTTGCGTTCTTCACCTCGGTGATCATGATGGTGGTCTGGGCGCCGCTGGGCTGGTACCTGGGGCGCGACGCGGTACCGCTGTGGGGTGCGGTGGAGTGGGGCTTTGTGGTCGCCAGCGGGCTGTTGCACGTGGCG
>NZ_QAIM01000655.1:7683-8545 GCF_003061035.1 Acidovorax sp. HMWF018 | reverse complement strand
GAGTGGGGCTTTGTGGTCGCCAGCGGGCTGCTGCACGTGGCGTACTTCGTCATCCTGCTGCGCGGCTACCGCGTGGCGGACCTTACCGTGGTCTATCCGCTGGCGCGGGGCTCGGGGCCGCTCTTGTCGTCGCTGGTGGCCATCACGCTGCTGGGTGAGGAGATCTCGGCGCTGGGTGCCTTGGGCATCGTGGGCGTGGTGGGGGGCGTGTTTCTGATCGCGGGTGGCCCGGGCCTGCTGCGCGCCGCGCACGACCCTGCCGCACGGGCGCGGGTGCACAAGGGCATGTTGTACGGCCTGCTCACGGGGGCCTTCATTGCCAGCTACACGGTGGTCGATGGCTATGCCGTCAAGTTCTTGCTCATGTCGCCCATCCTGGTGGACTACATGGGCAACTTTGTGCGTGTGGGCCTGCTGGCGCCTGTGGTGCTGCGCGACCTGCCCACGGCCCGCACGTTGTGGCTGGCGCAGTGGCGTTTTGCCCTGGCCGTGGCGGTGGTGAGCCCGGTGGCCTATGTGCTGGTGCTGTATGCCATGCAGCAGGCGCCCCTGTCGCACGTGGCCCCGGCGCGCGAGGTGTCCATGCTGTTTGCCGCCCTCATCGGTGGGCACCTGCTGGGCGAGGGTGACCGCGTGGCGCGCATTTTTGGCGCGCTGTGTATTGCTGCAGGCGTCACGGCGCTGGCCTTGGGATGACGGCCGCCGCACCACAATCCCTGCTGCTGGGTTGCGACTTCTCCAGCAGCCCCACGCGGCGCAAACCCATCGTGCTGGCGCTGGGCCAGCGCCAGGGCGCGCGCGTGTCGCTCACCACGCTGCAGCCGTTCGACACCCTGGCCGCGTTTGGCCAGTGGCTGGCGCA
>NZ_QAIM01000655.1:1726-7673 GCF_003061035.1 Acidovorax sp. HMWF018 | reverse complement strand
GTGGGCGGGTTCGACCTGCCTTTTGGCCTGCCGCGCGAGCTGGTGCAGGCGCTGGGCTGGCCCACTGACTGGCTGGCGTGTATGCAGCACTACCGCGGCCTCAGCCGCGAGCAGATTCGCGCGCAGTTTGCGGCGTTCTGCGATGCGCGCCCCGTGGGCGGCAAGTTTGCCCACCGCGCCACCGACGGGCCTGCAGGCTCCAGCCCCTCGATGAAATGGGTGAATCCGCCCGTGGCCTACATGCTGCACGCAGGCCTGCCGCTGCTGCTGGATGCCGGGGTGCACCTGCCCGGCCTGCACCCTGGCGCCCCTCACCGCGTGGCGCTGGAGGCCTACCCCGGCCTGCTCGCGCGTGAGGTGCTGCAGCGGCGCAGCTACAAAAGCGACGACCGCGCCAAGCAGACGCCCGACCGCCTCATCGCCCGCAAAGACCTGGTGAATGCGCTGGAGCTGGGCCAGACCCGCCTGGGCCTGCGCCTCAAGCTCAGCCACGCCCAGCGCGATGCGCTGGTGCAGGACGCCAGCGGCGACAGCCTGGACGCCGTGCTGTGCCTGCTGCAGGCCGCCTGGGCCGAGCAGCGCCATGCCGAGGGCGATGCGCTCTATGGCCTGCCCCCAGGGCTCGACCCGCTCGAAGGCTGGATCGTGACGGCTGAAAAGCCGTGACCGGCCATTCCACCGCTTTTTCTGGCATTGATGCGGCGCGGCCTGCGTAGCATGGAGGGACATTGCCAGATGCATTGCATGCCCATGTCTTTAGTCCCCCGCTGCTTGCTAGTCCTGGCTCTGCTGGCCCCGCTGCTGGTACAGGCCGCCCCCGCGCCCTGGTATTACTGGCGCAGCCTGGTTGATGGCCAGCGCGTGTGCGCGCAAACCTCGCCCGGCCCTGGCTGGGAGCGCGACAGCGCCGCCTACGAAGGCCCCGGCTGCCAGCCGCGCCGCAAAGTGCTCATCGTGCCTATGCGGTAGTGTCTGCCGTTGTTTTGTTATAAAAATAATAGCTATTAAGGCATACTGGACGGGCGGTAGCGGCCAAAAAACCTTGCAATCGTGTGTGTACATTCGATAATGGCACGCATGACTGAATTGATCCTGATCCGCCACGGCGAGACCGACTGGAACCGCGAACTGCGTTTTCAGGGCCACGTGGATGTGCCCCTCAACGCCACCGGCCACGAACAGGCCCGCCGCCTGGCTGAGCGTCTGGCTGCAGAGCGCCCCGTGGTGCACCACCTCATCTGCAGCGACCTCATCCGCACCCAGCAGACCGCCACGCCCAGCCTGCAGGTGCTGTTCCCCCAGGCCCGCATCGACACGCTGACCGACAGCGCCCTGCGCGAGCAAAACTTTGGCGTGGTGGACGGCAAGCGCGTGGACGACGTCAAGCAGGAACACGCCGATGCCTGGAACCAATGGCTGCGCTTTGAAGCCGACTACGGCATGCCCGGCGGCGAGACCACCCGCCAGTTCCACACCCGCGTGATGGCCGCCGTCTACCGCATCGCCCAGCAGCACAGCGGCCAGACCGTGATGGTGGTCACCCACGGCGGCGTGCTCGACATGATCTGGCGCACGGCCCGTGGCACGGGGCTGGACGGCCCGCGCCAGAGCGACATCCCCAACGCGGGGCTCAACCGCGTGCGGGTGAGTGGCGATGCCGTGGAAGTGCTGGACTGGGCCGATGTGCGGCACCTGGCGGATTTGCCGGAGCAGCCGGTGTACGACCAGACGAAGTTGGTGGTGCGGTGAGGAGGCCCGAGGTCTTTACCCGCCTGCATAGATGACACCTGGGCGTGTACCGCCCAGGTCATCGGTATTGGGGTCCTGCACAGGCTCCACACCAAACATGCGCCCTAGTGTCACGAAGCGGTAGGTACCGCGTCGATCGGTGTAAACGGCGACTCCCTGCGGCGTCAGCGCAATGGGATACCAGTCTCCGGCAACACGCTCATCTGTTTGCTGGCTGACCAGCTTACCGTCCGCTCCGTACAGCCTCAGTTCGCCTGTGGCTGCGAGTTGGCGGCTGCCCTGCTTGGAGGAGAAAGCGCGCACCGAGTGCAGGACAAACTGTCCCCCCGGCGCCAGCGTGAGAGCAGGCTCAGGGTCGCTGCCGGGAACGCCCTCAATCCGTACGATGCTGCGTTGTGTACGGTGGAGCAGCGCATAAGCCGCACCGTGGGCATTTTGAGAAGCTGTGTATCCAATCAGCGCGGTGTTGGCAGATGTTGCGAGCGGGGTGGCAAATGTCACCGTGGCGCCGCCCGCGTAACGGCTGAGCTCTGCACGCAGCTCAGAAGTCAGGTCGATTTCAGCCAGCTGGGGCTTGAGCCGCCCGTCGGAGCCACGTGTAATGCTTGGCGGCGTTCCATTGAGTACATCAAAGCTGCCCAGATCCTGTCGGCTCTGCAAAGTCCATGCAGGCACTGAAAATTTGAGGAGACTGTAAGGCATGCGTCCGCTTGTGTCGTCACGCTGCAACTGGGCAGATGCAACGATGAGCGCCATTCCTTCATCCTGAGGCAGGGCATCGGTCAACGAGGCCGGTCTGGCCAAACAGCTGTCAGGTCGCACGCCTGCTGCCGGCAGCTTGGCCACGGCGGGAGGGCTGCCGCTGCGGTCTGACAGTTGAAAGCTTGCTACCTTGGCCTGTTTCGCAAGATCCAGGTGGTCAACGGTGCCGTTGCAATACACCACATACAGATGCTGCGAGTTCTCTCTCCCGCTAGCCGCCGTGGAAGCACGTACTTGCGACGCGGTGTTTGCATTCTCTGGGGAACACGCCGCCAAGAGCAAAGACAAGGCAAGTACGCCGGACGCAGCTAGCAGACCGCGTGGGCGGGTCGCAATGGAATCAGAGGTTGTCAGCACGTTCAGAAGTCCGATTGGGCAAGCACGTTCTCTACATAGTTTGGATCACCGACCGTGCCTCTGGCGGCTACTGGCACTCGCTCCCATTCGGCAAACCCCCGCTGGCCGCTGGAATCCACCGTTACGAAAAGAGCGCCGTTATCGAGTCGTACCCTGTACTCATGCAAGCCATTGGCATATCCGTTGAAGCCGCGAAGTGTGTCCAACTCAAGTTGCTCCGGCGTGTAGTCAGGTAATTCCACAGGCAAGGCGGGCAGCCCTTGTGCGGTACGAGCGCGGTTCCATGCAGTCACCAGATTACGAAAACGCTCTCCGCTACGTACGTTGCGAGGGTAAGCGCGGGCAATGCGTTCCTTTTCCAAGTACAGCGCCCATCCGCCGCGTACATTCTCTTTCCAGCTCCAAGTTTGATCGGCTGTAGGTGCAGGGCGTGTCAGTTGGCACAAGCCAACGCCGCCAAGACCATCGCTGCTGTACTTCGGCCAGTTACCTGGCGTCCGGAACTGTTGGAGCGAGCTTTCCTGGCGCATTTTCTTTCGAAAGACGGCGCGGTTAGCCCCAATGCTGTTGGCAAAGGCGCGTATGGCCGTACCAGTGGGATTTGTTCCCGCGATCGTCCATGTCGCCTGGGCGCGCTGCTCAGTCCCTCCGGCGCGCAAAATGACTTGCACCGTCAACACGCCGCCCCGTATTTCGGTGAAGGGTATTCGCCAACTGGCGTTGGCACTTACCTGCGGAGCGATGCGGCTGTGCTGCGTGCTTCTGCCGCCGCCAAAGGTGGCATTGGTGGCTGGTGAACTACCGTCAAAAGCAAGGGTAGCCGACCACTCGTATATGGGGGCGGCACCCGAGGGCATGGGCTGGTTTTGTAGCGCCGCCGTCACTACGATGGTGGGCATC
Source organism: Acidovorax sp. HMWF018 (assembly GCF_003061035.1). Taxonomy (NCBI): domain Bacteria; kingdom Pseudomonadati; phylum Pseudomonadota; class Betaproteobacteria; order Burkholderiales; family Comamonadaceae; genus Acidovorax; species Acidovorax sp. HMWF018. The sequence continues at coordinate 3,905 of NZ_QAIM01000655.1, read as the reverse complement.
TCTGCCTCGGCGGTGATAGAGAAGCGCGGGCCTGCGGGCTGGCTGGAAATGACGAGAGGCATGGTGGGTGCCGACTGGGTGTCTCACTCGCTCTCTACGACGCGGCATGTGGATGCGTCGATTGGCACAGCCCGCAGGTCGGCATGAAGTTAAACGGCCCACAATTGTCAGTTCCAGATTCTCTGGAAACACGGATTGATCAGCCTGTTGGCTGTATCTGGGTGTGAAAGTCGTTACGCGAATCCAAGTCTGGTTGCGTTTGCTGTGGAGCGCGTTGGGAAGCGGCTTTGGGACTCAACCCGGCAATTTCAGCGCTGCATTCACCACCCCCACTTGCCGCGCCAGCCTCACCGACTCCGGCTGCCCATTCACTATCGGCTGCAACACGTTCTGCACCGCCGCCCACTGCCCTTTGCGCTGCAGTGCGTCCAGCCAGATCTGGTGAAACAGATCCCGCTGCGCGTGGCTGCCGCCAATCTCCACCAGCCTGGGCAGGGCCACGCCCAGCTTCTCCACTGCCGTCGCCCAGTCGCCCTGCGCATGTGCCAGCAGGCCGTGGGCGGCAGGCACGCACACCTGTTGCCACACGGTGCGTTCATGCGCCTCGGTGCGGGTGGCGGCGTGGGCTGCGATGTCGTTTTGCAGCGTGCGCGCGGCCTCCATGCGCCCGGCGCGGGCCAGGCCGTAGAGGTATTGCAGGTCCAGAAAGGGCAGTACGTGGTCGGCCAGGCGCAGTGCCAGGTGGTCGGCCACGTCGGTCCAGCGGCCGCCCACATCCACACCCGCCAGCTCCAGCCGGGCGAGCAGTGACACGGCGTTGATCTGGTCTTGCGTGTATTCCTTGACCACGCCCCAGACCTGGCTGTCGTAGAGCGCCAGCACTTCGGCATGCCGGTCTTGCTCCAGCAGAAACAGCGCCTGGTGCCACCAGTTGTGAGTGACCATGAAGGAGTTCAGGCCCGTCCAGGTGTCGCCCACGCTGGCCATGAAGTCGGTACCTTCGCGGATGCGGCCCTGGGTCAGCATGACGTGGGCCAGCGCGTGGTGGGCCCAGGGCTCTTTGCGGCACAGGGTGATGGCGTGGCGTGCGGCGCTTTCGGCCTCTTGCAGGCGGTGGCATTGCTCCCAGCCAAAGGCCAGCATGCCGTGCAGGTAGGGGACCTCGGCCGCTGCGGGCAGGGCCTGCAGCGCCAGGCGCAGCATGCCCGGCGAGTCGCCGCGGTTGAACAAATGGTATTGGCCGAGCTTGAGGGAGGCGAGGTCGCGCGGGTGCAGGCGGGCTTGCTCTTCGTGCAGCGCAATGGCGCGGGGCAGGTCGCCATCCACCCAGGCGGCGACGGCGGCCACAAAGCGTTGTTCACGCTCGGTAGCCTCCGTAGCGCGGGCCAGGGCCTGGTCGATGAAGGGGCGGGCGTTGCGCGGGGCGTCTGCCGACTCGGCAAACATGTGCAGTGCGGCGCAGCTGGCCTGAACGATGGGGCTGGTGTCGGCCGCCGCGTTCAGCACGTTCACCGCGCGGGCCTCGCAGGCGATGAAGCCTTCTACAAAGTCATTCAGCGCTGTCGCGCTGGCCTCGTCGTGCAGCGTGATGGGGTTGCCCAGGCTGTCGGTCATGCGGGTGTGCGTGGAGGATGGCATGGGGCATTGTTGGGTCGCTGGGCTCAGCCGCCGTTGATCAAGGTCAGGTAGGCGTTGCGGGTTTCGGCTGAAACGGAAGCGACGAGCTGTTCGTGCGGTGTCTGGTGCCGCGCCAGCATGCGGGCGCTGGCCACGGTTTTGGACTTGCAGTACCAGTGGCAGGTGTGCTGCATCAGAAACAGCTCGGCCGTCATCATGTAGGCGCGGTCCTTGGGCGACAGGTGGCTGGTGTTCTGCACCACATGGGCAATGCCGCGCGCGTGGATGGCAAGCGCACGACGCACGTCAAAGGTCATGGCGGGCAGCAGCTTGTCGGCAAACGGGATCGGCACGGAGAGCCGGCTGACACGGGCATGGGCTTCGTCCACCTTGGCAAAGTCGGCGGCAAAGCGGCTGAACTGCTCGCTCAGTTGCGACTCGGTGGTGCTCAGCAGGCTCCAGATCTGGCTGCGGCGCTCGTCGGTGCTTTCACCCAGGGCGCGCAGGTAGCCGTCGGTCAGCGCCTCCATCAGCTTTTCGATCTGGTAGTTGGCCAGGTGTT
>NZ_QAIM01000655.1:248-1716 GCF_003061035.1 Acidovorax sp. HMWF018 | reverse complement strand
GTGGGATGGTGGTTTGTGAGGTGGGGGCTCCAGCGGTGGTGCCAACGTCAGAGCGTATCCCCCCAAGGTTACCAACAACAACGCACGACAGATGCAGGGTTATGCCGCAGGCGGCTGGGGCCATGCCCGCTGGGGTTCGCGGATCAGCTCGAACGCGTGCGCCACCTGCAGCACGCCCAGGTCGTCAAAACGTGCGCCCGCAATCTGCAGGCCGATGGGCAAACCAGCGCGGGTGTAGCCACAATTGACCGAGGCCGCAGGTTGCTCGGACATGTTGAATGGCACGGTAAAGCCGATGTGTTCCAGCGGGCGCAGCGGGTCGTTGGTGGGCGAGGGCAGCTCGGCCTGGAAGGCGACGTTGGGCGCCACGGGCGAGATCACATAGTCGAACGCGCTGCAGGCCTTGACGGCGGCCACGCGCGTCAGGTGGAACTGGTGGCTGGCGGTGAAGACCTCGGTGCCGCTCATGCCGGCGGCACTGTCGGCCCAGGTGCGGATGTAGGGCAGCACCTTGTCGCGCCGCGCCGCCGGCAGGGCCTGCAGGTCGATGTGGGACCGCATGCGCCAGAAATGGTCCATGCCGTCGAGCATGGCCTGGGTCATGAACGGTGCCATGGGCACGATGGTGGCGCCGGCGGCTTCCATGAGTTTTGCGGCGCGCTCCACGGCGGCCTTCACTTCGGGCTCCACGGGCAGGCCGCAGCCTGCATCCAGCAGCAGGCCTATCTTCAAACCTTGCAGGCTGCGCGGGCGCTCGGCCAGCTTGTTGAACTGGCTCCAGGCGATGTCCTGGTAGGGCAGGCTCATGCTGTCGCGCGCGTCGGGCTGGCTCAGCACCTGCATCATCAGCGCGGCGTCGGCCACGGTGCGGGTCATGGGGCCGGCGGCGCGGCCGGTGTAAGGCGGGTCAATCGGGATACGGCCCAGGCTGGGCTTGAGGCTGAAGATGCCGCACCAGCTGGCGGGCAGGCGCAGCGAGCCACCAATGTCGGTGCCGATGTGCAGCGGGCCGTAGCCCGCAGCGGCCGCCGCGCCGCCGCCGGCGCTGGAGCCGCCCGGGCCCTTGCTCACGTCCCAGGGGTTGCGCGACAGCGGGTGAAAGGTGGACAGGCCGGATGACAACATGCCGTAGTCGGGCATGGTGGTCTTGGCGACGATGACGGCACCTGCCTCGCGCATGCGGGCGGCGGGGGGGGCGTCAGCTGCGGCGGGCACCAGCTCGACGGCGGCTGTGCCCAGCGGGGTGGGGTCGCCTTCGGTGGCAATGTTTTCCTTGATGGTGCTGGGCACGCCGTCGAGCAGCCCCTTGGGCTCGCCGCGCAGCCAGCGGGCCTCGGAGGCACGGGCCTGGGCCAGGGCGGCCTCGGGGCGCAGCAGGTAGGTGGCTTTGATGTGGGGCTCCCACCGTTCAATGTGGGCCAGCACGGACTGCGTGACCTCGACCGGTGACAGCTTGCGCTGGCGGTAG
>NZ_QAIM01000655.1:0-238 GCF_003061035.1 Acidovorax sp. HMWF018 | reverse complement strand
ATAGTCGAACGCGCTGCAGGCCTTGACGGCGGCCACGCGCGTCAGGTGGAACTGGTGGCTGGCGGTGAAGACCTCGGTGCCGCTCATGCCGGCGGCGCGGCGCGACAAGGTGCTGCCCTACATCCGCACCTGGGCCGACAGTGCCGCCGGCAGGGCCTGCAGGTCGATGTGGGACCGCATGCGCCAGAAATGGTCCATGCCGTCGAGCATGGCCTGGGTCATGAACGGTGCCATGGGC
>NZ_QAIM01000654.1:7309-9075 GCF_003061035.1 Acidovorax sp. HMWF018 | reverse complement strand
GAAGCGCCAGCATTGAACATGGCGGCACCCCCAGCCCCCGCGCTGCCGCCCCCTGCAAATCCGAACCCTGGAGACAATCCACCATGACCCCCACCTTTGGTCTCATCATCGTCGGTGACGAGATACTGTCAGGCAAAAGGGCCGACAAGCACATGCCCAAGGTGATCGACCTGTTATCGGCGCGGGGCCTGTCGCTGGCCTACGCCGACTATGTGGGCGACAGCCCGGACCGCATCACGGCCACTTTGCAGCGGGCGTTCGCGTCGGCCGATGTGGTGTTCTCGTGTGGCGGCATTGGCGCAACCCCAGACGACCACACGCGGCAATGTGCTGGACGTGCCCTGGGCCGGGATCTGGCCCTGCACCCAGAAGCCGAGACGCTGATTCGCGAACGCATGCAGGATGTGGCGCGCGAGCAGGGCGTGCCCTATGAGCCCGACCGGTCCGACAACGTGCACCGCCTCAACATGGGCATGTTCCCGGTGGGCGCGCGCATCATTCCCAATCCTTACAACAAGATTCCCGGCTTCAGTTGCGACGGGCCAGGAGGTGGTGCCGTGCACTTCGTTCCAGGTTTTCCTGTGATGGCCTGGCCCATGATCGAGTGGGTGCTGGAGCAGCACTACGCAGCCCACTTCAACCGGGCACCGCAGACCGAGCAGTCGGTGGTGGTTTATGGTGCGATGGAGGCAGCCTTGACGCCCCTCATGGAGCAGATTGAAAAATCGCACCCGGATGTGCGGGTGTTCAGTTTGCCCAGCGTAGATCATCCACAATATGGGCGGCATATCGAACTGGGTGTCAAAGGGCCCGCGTCCTCGGTGCCTGCTGCATGGCAGGCTTTGAAAACAGGATTGCACGAATTTGGTGCGAATTGCGGCCCTGAATTGGTGCGCAACCTGTGAGACTCAGATTTGGTAGACGGATTGCACCGTATTGGTGCTTTTTCGCGCATGCCACGCCGACCTGTCGCGGGTAGCGCTCCTTCATAGTGCGGTGCTGCACTCGGCTGGCACGCAAACTGCTTTTATTTCGGCAAACTCTTTTTTCAACAAGCGCTTTATCCAGGAGAACCTGATGGCCAAGACCGTTGCAGACGTGATGAAGATGGTGAAGGAGAACGAAGTCAAGTTCGTTGACTTCCGTTTCACTGATACCCGTGGCAAACAACAGCACACCACGGTGCCCGTCTCTCACTTCGACGAAGACAAGTTCACTTCGGGCCATGCCTTTGACGGCTCGTCGATCGCCGGTTGGAAGGGCATTGAAGCCTCCGACATGCAGCTGATCCCCGACCCGAGCACGGCCAACATCGATCCGTTCTTTGAAGAAACGACGCTGATTCTGACTTGCGACGTGATCGAGCCCACTGATGGCAAGGCCTACGACCGCGATCCCCGCTCCATTGCCAAGCGTGCTGAAGCCTATCTGAAGGCCTCCGGCCTGGGCGACACGGCCTACTTCGGTCCCGAGCCAGAATTCTTCATCTTCGACGGCGTGCGCTGGAGCACTGAACCCAACAACACGTTCTACGAAATCGAAGAGTACGAGGCCCCCTGGAACACAGGCGCCAAGCTCGAAGGCGGCAACCGTGGCCACCGCCCCACCGTCAAGGGCGGCTATTTCCCCGTGCCTCCCGTCGACAGCACGCAAGACATGCGCGCCGAGATGTCCCTGATCCTCGAATCCCTGGGCATTCCGGTCGAAGTGTTCCACCACGAAGTGGCGGGCGCCGGCCAGAACGAAATCGGTACCCGTTTCAGCAC
>NZ_QAIM01000654.1:1000-7299 GCF_003061035.1 Acidovorax sp. HMWF018 | reverse complement strand
ATCGGTACCCGTTTCAGCACCCTGGTTGAGCGCGCCGACTGGACCATCCTGCAAAAGTACGTGATCCACAACGTGGCCAACGCCTACGGCAAGACCGCCACTTTCATGCCCAAGCCTTACCACGGCGACAACGGCTCCGGCATGCACGTGCACCAGTCCGTCTGGAAGGACGGCAAGAACCTGTTCGCTGGCGACGGCTATGCTGGTCTGTCGGACTTCGCGCTGTACTACATCGGCGGCATCATCAAGCACGCACGTGCCCTGAACGCCATCACCAACCCCGGTACCAACAGCTACAAGCGCCTGGTGCCTCACTTCGAAGCCCCGGTGAAGCTGGCCTACTCGGCCAAGAACCGTTCCGCTTCGATCCGTATCCCTTACGTGGCCAACCCCAAGGGCCGTCGCGTGGAAGCCCGCTTCCCCGATCCACTGATGAACCCCTACCTGGGCTTCGCAGCCCTGCTGATGGCCGGTCTGGACGGCGTGGAAAACAAGATCCATCCTGGCGAAGCCGCTACGAAGGACCTGTATCACCTGCCTCCAGAAGAAGACAAGCTGGTGCCCACCGTGTGCCACAGCCTGGACCAGGCCCTGGAACATCTGGACAAGGACCGCGCGTTCCTGACCAAGGGTGGCGTGTTCACCGACAGCATGATCGACGCCTACATCGATCTGAAGATGAACGAAGTGACCCGCTTCCGCATGGCCGTGCACCCTGTCGAGTACGACATGTACTACTCGCTGTAATCGTCTGCCTGCAGACCATTGCTCAAGAAAAGGCGGCGCAAGCCGCCTTTTTTCATGGACGGGCGGAGGCGTTACCTGCGCTGAACGCGTGTGGCGGAACCAAGACGCCAGGTGTTGCATCCGTATACACAGCCCTTCAAGGGTCTGCCCTTGTTGGATTGGAGATGTAGGGTGATTGGGAGATACTCCCCTGTCCCCTGCATGTCAGTGCGAGGAAACCGAATGAATCAAACGCTCATCACCCTGCTCCTCATCGCCGCCGCCGTCCCCGCAGTCCAGGCGCAAGACCGCATCTACCGTTGCGGCAACGAATACACCAACAATGCCCAGCAGGCCAAGGAGCGTGGCTGCAAGCTGGTCGAAGGGGGTAATGTCACCGTAGTGCAGGGCACTCGCCCCGCGTCGGCCGCAGCGCCTGCCCCCGGCGGCAGTGGCGCTGCTGCCACTTCTTCCGCGACATCGCCCGCCAACGCTCCACGCGTCAGCAACAACGAGCAAAAATCCCGTGACTCGGATGCCCGCGCCATCCTGGAGTCCGAGCTGCGCAAGGCGGAAACGCGCCATGCCGAACTGCTCAAGGAATACAACAACGGCGCCCCTGAGCGCAACGCACTCGATCTGCGCAACCCCCAGCGCTACACCGAACGCACGGCCGAACTCAAGGCCAGCGTGGCCCGCAGTGAGAGCGACATCGCGGGTATCAAGCGCGAGATTGCCCGCCTGCCTGCCCCTGCTGCGCCCACCAACTGATCGCGGTGATTGCGTGTGAGTGCCCCTTCTTCCTCCGACCTTCCCGGCACTGACACCGGGCGTTTTCATTCCCTGGACCTGATGTCCACCCTGGTGGCGGTGCTGCGCGCTGACGATGGCGCGGTGCAGTTTGCCAATGCCGCGCTGGAAAACACACTGGGCCTCTCGCGCCGCACGCTGGAAGGGGCGGACTTCTCTACCTTCTTCACCGACCCCGCCTTGCTGCAGACGGCCCTGGCGGGCGCCCGGGGCAAGGACTTTGCCGCACTGCGCTACGAGGCCAGCCTGAAGCGCCTGCACCAGGACCCGGTGCCCGTGCATGTCAACGTGGCCGATGCCGAGCAGGTGGGCGAAATCCTGGTGGAGCTGTGGCCGCTGGAGCAGCAGGCCCGCCAGGACCGCGAAGAGCGCCTGCGCGACCAGGCCCAGGCCAACAAGGAGCTGATCCGCAACCTGGCCCATGAGATCAAGAACCCGCTGGGCGGCATTCGGGGCGCGGCGCAACTGCTGGAGATGGAGCTCGATAACCGCGAGCTCACCGAATACACCCAGGTCATCATCCACGAGGCCGACCGCCTGCAGAGCCTGGTGGACCGGCTGCTCGCGCCCCATCGCCACCCCCACTTGGTGGGCGATGTGAACATCCACGAGGTGTGCGAGCGCGTGCGTTCGCTCGTGCTGGTCGAATACCCGCAGGGCCTCAGGGTGCAGCGCGACTACGATACCTCCATCCCTGAGTTTCGCGGGGACCGCGCGCAGCTCATTCAGGCGGTGCTAAACATCGTGCAGAACGCGGCCCAGGCGTTGTCAGAGCGAATCGCCAAAGGCGATGCCGTGATCACGCTGCGCACGCGCGTGGCCCGCCAGGTCACGTTCGGCCGACAACGCTACCGGCTGGCACTGGAATTGCATGTCATCGACAACGGACCGGGCGTACCCGATGCCATCAAGGAGCGGATTTTTTATCCACTGGTATCGGGTCGGGACGGCGGATCAGGGCTGGGGCTGACGTTGGCGCAAACCTTCGTGCAGCGTCACCACGGGTTGATCGAATGCGACAGCGTACCGGGTCGCACCGACTTCCGAATCCTGATCCCCTTGCCCTGACAGCGCATGACGGTCCCTGACACGCAACCACAGGGAAGGTAAGAAAAACATATGAAGCCGATCTGGATAGTAGATGACGACCCCTCGATCCGCTTCGTCCTGGAAAAGGCGCTGGCGCGCGAGAACCTGCCCACGCGCAGCTTCACGCACCCCCGCGAAGTGCTGGACGCACTGGCCGATGTCACCGCAGGCGACCCCGCGCGCCAGGGCCCCCAGGTTCTGGTGAGCGACATCCGCATGCCCGGCGGTTCGGGCCTGCAACTGCTGGAGAAGGTGCGCGAGCTGCAGCCCGGCCTGCCCGTCATCATCATGACGGCGTACTCCGACCTCGACAGCGCTGTGTCGGCCTTCCAGCGCGGCGCGTTCGAATACCTGCCCAAGCCGTTTGACCTGCCCAAGGCGGTGGAGCTGATCCGCCGAGCGGTGGAAGAAAGCCAGCGCGAAGAAGTCACCGAAGAGCGCCAGACCGCGACCCCCGAAATGCTGGGCCAGGCGCCCGCCATGCAGGACGTGTTTCGCGCCATCGGGCGGCTGTCGCAAAGCCAGGTCACGGTGCTCATCACCGGCGAATCGGGCTCGGGCAAGGAGCTGGTGGCGCGCGCGCTGCACAAGCATTCGCCCGTGGCAGACGGCCCCTTTGTGGCCATCAACACCGCAGCCATTCCCAAGGACCTGCTGGAGAGCGAACTCTTCGGCCATGAGCGCGGCGCCTTCACCGGCGCCCAGACCCAGCGGCGCGGCCGCTTCGAGCAGGCCGAGGGCGGCACGCTGTTCCTCGACGAAATCGGCGACATGCCGTTTGATTTGCAGACGCGCCTGCTGCGCGTGTTGTCGGACGGCCAGTTCTACCGCGTGGGCGGCCACGCAGCCGTCAAGGCCCATGTGCGCGTGATTGCCGCCACCCACCAGAACCTGGAGCAGCGCGTCAAGGAAGGCGGCTTCCGCGAGGACTTGTTCCACCGCCTCAACGTGATCCGCCTGCGCCTGCCCGCGCTGCGCGAGCGGCATGAAGACGTGCCCATGCTCACGCGCCACTTTCTGCAGCAAAGCGCGCGGCAGCTGGGCGTGGAGCCCAAGCGCATTGCCGATTCGGCACTGGCGCGGCTGGAGCAGTTTGCCTTCCCGGGCAACGTGCGCCAGCTGGAGAACATCTGCCACTGGCTCACGGTGATGGCGCCTGCCCAGGTGATCTCGCTGCAGGACCTGCCGCCCGAGGTGCTGGAAGCCCCGGTGTACCAGCAGCCCGTGCGCGCCACGGCGGGCGCCGAGCCTGCGGCGGCCACGGTGACATCGATGCCGGTGGCCCCGCTGGCGCCTGTTGCGCCAGTAGCGCAGCCTGCACCCGAATTGGTGGGGGGCCTGCACCCCGCAGCGCAGGTGTCCGCTCCAGTGTCGGCGTCTGCACCTGCGGCCGTTGCGTCCTGGTCGGCCGACGCCGTAGCTGCCCCTGTGGCTGCCGCCCACAGCTGGGAGCAGGCACTGGAAACCGAAGCGCAAAAACTGCTCGCAGGCGGCCAGCCCGAGGTGTGGGATGCGCTCACGCGGCGCTTTGAGTCGCGCCTGATCCGCACGGCCCTGGTGGCCACCCACGGCCGTCGCATGGAGGCCGCGCAGCGCCTGGGCATTGGGCGCAACACCATCACCCGCAAGATCCAGGAGTTGGGGCTGGACGCGCCGGATGAAGTATGAAAATGGCCGCAGGCGCATGTTGATCATGCCTCTGCAGCTATTGAAATCGTAGCAATGCAAGGTGCCATTACATCGCTGGTGGCATCGCTGTAACCCGGCCCGGATGCGCGCTGCGCATCGCACTGCATGGCGGGCCATGTCCTACATGCAGGCCCTCCCTGGGCCGACCCGGCACTCCGGAGGTGGCTTCAACAATGAAGTCACTGTCAACCAACCGGAGATGTTCCTATGTCGGATTTCAACGATGCCAACCGTGACCCTTTGACCAATGAGCCAGGTGCTCACCCCGTCGGAACGGGCGTGGGCGCCGCCCTCGGGGGCGCCGCTGCCGGGGCTGCTGCAGGTGCTTTTGGCGGCCCGGTCGGCGCTGCCATTGGTGGCGTAGCGGGTGCTGTGGCGGGCGGCCTGGCGGGCAAGGCGGCTGCCGAGGCCGTCAACCCCACCGAAGAAGACGCCTACTGGCGCGAGACCTACCACCGCGAGCCCTACTACGTGGGCGGCCGCACGTACGACCAATACCGTCCTGCCTACGAGCTGGGCTGGTCGTCGGTAGGCCGCTACGAGGGCGACTTTGACGCCATCGAGCCGCGCCTGGCGGACGACTGGCGTGCACGCCACGGCAGCGACGGCCTGGCCTGGACCGACGTACGCCCCGCCACCCGCGCCGCGTGGGAGCGCGCCGCCAACCGCACTGCGCTGGCCAGCGACCGCCCGATGGACGTGATCGACGCCGAAGACGTGGTCGATGTGCTCAACGACCTGCTGGAGTCTGCACGCGATGGCGAATACGGCTTCCATGCCTGTGCCGAGCACGCAGAGTCGGGCCAGCTCAAGGGCATCTTCCAGCGCCACTCGCGCGAGTGTGCGGCTGCCGCCGTGGAGCTGGAACACGAGATCCGCCGCCTCAATGGCGACCCTGCGCAGGGGGGGACCGTGGCGGGCGCGTTGCACCGGGGCTGGGTGTCGGTGAAGACAGCGTTGTCCACCCAGGACGATAAGGCTGTGCTCGAAGAATGCGAACGTGGCGAGGACGCTGCGGTGGCCCGCTACCGCAAGGCGCTGAAGGCTGCGCTGCCTGCCGACGTGCGTGCTCTGGTGGAGCGCCAGTCCCAAGGCGCCCAGCGCAACCACGACGAGGTGCGTGCGCTGCGCGACGGGTTCTCGCCCCGGCCCTGATCCCAGGTGCCAAGGGCGACCCTTGGGTAAACCGCACCTGACCGGGCGTCGGTTGCTGGGCTGAGGGCTGACCCCAAGAAAAAGGCTGCCAGAGCATTCCTCTGGCAGCCTTTTTTGCGTCGCGTGCGGAGCGGCTCAAGGGCGCATCAGGCGCTCATCGTGACAACCACCGGCGCATGGTCGCTGGGTTGTGGGTTCTTGCGCGGGGCGCGGTCCACCACGCAGGCCGTCACCGTGGGCTTGAGGGCCTCGCTCACCAGAATGTGGTCGATGCGCAGGCCCCGGTTTTTCTGAAAGCCCAGCATGCGGTAGTCCCACCACGAATAGCTCTTCTCGGGCTGCTCGAACATGCGGAAGGCATCGGTCAGCCCCAGGGCCAGCAGGGCCTGGAAGTGGTTGCGCTCTTCGGTGGTGTGGTGGATGGTCTCGCGCAGGCCCTCGGGGTCGTACGAGTCGCGGTCTTCAGGGGCCACGTTGAAGTCGCCCACCAGCACCAGGCGCGGGTGGGCGGCCATCTCGGCGCGCACCATGTCCTGCAGCGCCTGCAGCCAGCGCATCTTGTAGGCGAACTTTTCCGAGCCCGGCTCCTGGCCGTTGACGAAGTAGCCGTTGAGCAGGCGCAGCGGGCCTGCCGGCGTGTCCAGCGTGGCGGCGATGACGCGGGCCTGCTCGTCGCCAAAGGCGGGGATGTTGCGCACCACATCGCGCAGCGGGTGGCGGCTCAGGATGGCCACGCCGTTGTAGGTCTTTTGGCCGAAGGCCACGGCTTCGTAGCCGGCCTCTTTCAACGCGTCGTGGGGAAACTTGTCGTCGGTGAGCTTGAGCTCCTG
>NZ_QAIM01000654.1:914-990 GCF_003061035.1 Acidovorax sp. HMWF018 | reverse complement strand
TCAAAAAACCCAATGAAAACAACGGCTTGTGATTCTTGTTGAGACGCTGTGAGCCACTCTGAAACACTAATTGAAA
>NZ_QAIM01000654.1:0-904 GCF_003061035.1 Acidovorax sp. HMWF018 | reverse complement strand
CAGGCACAAGGCATCGACCGGGTTGGCGGCCAGCCAGGCCAGCACCTGGGGCAGGCGCACCGACAGGGAGTTCACGTTCCAGGTGGCAATTTGCATTGGCTGAAAAATCTCTTGTAAATCAATCGGTTGCTGTTGTGTGGGTTGCATTTTTGGGCCTAGCTACCCACCTGGCTACCCGGATTTTGTGCCCTTGGGTAGCCGTGTTGGAAGGGCCTAGCCGGCATTGTCGCCGCACCGAGACTCCAGATAGTCGTGGATGCTTTTCGCGGTGATCCGGCTGGCACGCTTGCCGACTTTCACCAGCGTCAAATGCTTGTCCTTGACCAGCCGGTAGATGGTTGCGCGTGAGACATCGAGCTTTGCGGCGGCGTGGTTGATTTGATAGGCCAGGGGGTGGGTTGCGGTGTTCATGGTGTGGTTCTCCCGTACTTCTCAGCCAGGCCAGACCCGGCGATCGCATAGTTCCGCCCGCCCAAGTGGGTGAGCGTGGGTTCAGGTTCAGGCTTCCAGGTGCACAGGCCATCGGGCCCGATGACGGCGCCTTGCTGTGCCCACAGGGTTACGGCTGTCCAGAAGGGCGAGCGCTGCCCGGGCTGCTTCTCGGCCAGCTCGCCATCGTCGTCCTGCACGGCTGGCCCGCTGTAGGGGTGCATTTCAAAGCGCCACACCTTGCCAGTGGCGTCCTTGATCCGGCGGTCTGGGCCGCCGTAGCTGATGTGGATGGTTTTCATGGGGTTCCTCCACCGGCCTTCATGAAGACGATCCAGTGCGTCATTCCCCGGCGCCCGCTGACCTGTCCAAAAAGAGGACTCTCGGGCGTAGTGGCCAGCACCTCGGCCAGCTTCACCTGCGTTTCGTTCCATTTGAAGTCCAGCCGCGCCGCATCCTCCAGCACGCTGTCTGC
>NZ_QAIM01000123.1:41352-47289 GCF_003061035.1 Acidovorax sp. HMWF018 | reverse complement strand
GATGGCCAGCAACCGGGCGCTCAAGGTCGAAACACCCGAGCAGTCGCGTGAGATGCTGATCGGCGTGCTGAAGGGCGAACCCGGTGCCGCGCAGGACATCGTCTGCCTGAATGCAGGCGTGGCCCTGTACGCCGCCAACGTGGCCGAGTCCATCCAGACGGGCATTGCCAATGCACGCGCTGCGATTGCGTCCGGCGCCGCGCTGGCCAAGCTGGAGCAGGTGGTCACCCGCACGCATGCGCTGGCCACAGCGGTCTGAAACGGCGGCCTGACCCAGCCATGTGGCACGACCCGGGCACCTGGATCGCACTGGGCGTCTCTGCCCTGTTCATCGTGGCCGGGGTCGTGATGCACCGCGTGTTCACCCGCATTCTGAAACAGGGCTCCGCTGAGCCCACTGAAACCGACAAGGCAGCCAACCATGAGTAGTGACATCCTCAACAAGATCGTGGCCGTCAAGCACGAAGAAGTGGCCGCCGCCAAGAAGCGCCTGCCGTTCGATGCCATGCGCGCCGATGCCGAGAGCCGCGTGCTCACGCGCGACTTTGAAGGCGCGCTGCGGGCCAAGATCGCCAAGGGCCAGGCGGCGGTGATTGCCGAGGTCAAGAAGGCCAGCCCCAGCAAGGGCGTGCTGCGCGCTGACTTCGAGCCCGCTGACATTGCGCAAAGCTATATGGAAGGCGATGGCAAGGTCAGCGCGGCCTGCCTGTCGGTGCTGACCGACCGGCAGTTCTTTCAGGGCCAGCCCGACTACCTGAAGCAGGCCCGCGCCAGCACCCTGCTGCCCGTGCTGCGCAAGGACTTCATGGTGGATGCGTACCAGATCTACGAATCCCGCGCCATGGGCGCCGATGCCATCCTGTTGATCGCCGCGAGCCTGGATGACGCGCAGATGGCTGACTTCGAGGCCATTGCCCGCAGCCTGGACATGGCCGTGCTGGTGGAGGTGCACGACCGTGCCGAACTGGAGCGGGCGCTCAAGCTCAAGACCCCGCTGGTCGGCATCAACAACCGCAACCTGCGCACGTTTGAAGTCACGCTGGATACCACCCTGGGCATGCTCAAGGATGTGCCAGCGGACCGTTTGCTGGTGACCGAGTCCGGCATCCTCAAGCCTGCCGACGTGAAGACCATGCGCGACGCGGGTGTGCACGCCTTTCTGGTGGGCGAGGCCTTCATGCGGGCGGATGACCCTGGCCTGGCGCTGGCCAAGCTGTTCGCTTGATAGTGATCGATCACTATGTTTTTGATAGCTGCTGGAGCATATTTAAATAGCGCTACCAGCCCATTTCGCCATGAATCCCTCTGAAATGCCCGCCACGCAACTCCAGACGGCCCAACCCGCCGACTGGCCGGTGGCCCCTGGCTGGCAGCCCTTGGTGGACGCCTTTTTTGCAGGCGCGCGTGGGCAGGCGTTGCTCGCTCACTTGCAGGCGCGGCTGCAGGCGGGAGCAGCGATCTTTCCGCCCCAGCCGTTGCGCGCGCTGGACCTGACGCCACCCGAAGACGTGCGCGTGGTCATCCTGGGGCAGGACCCGTACCACGGCCGGGGCCAGGCCGAGGGGCTGGCATTTTCGGTGGCGCCGGGCGTGCGGCTGCCGCCCTCGTTGCAGAACATCTTCAAGGAAATGCAGCGCGACCTGGGGGTGGCCTTTCCCCCGTTCCCGAACCCCGGCGGTAGCCTGGTCAAGTGGGCAAAGAATGGCGTGCTGCTGCTCAACACCTGCCTCACGGTGGAAGAGGGCCAGGCCGCCAGCCATGCGGGCAAGGGCTGGGAAGAGCTGACCGACACCGTCATCCGCCACGTGGCCGAGGGCCCGCGTCCGGTGGTGTTCATGCTCTGGGGCTCGCACGCGCAGGGAAAGCGCGCGTGGATTCCCGCAGACCGGGGGCACCTGGTGCTCACGTCCAACCACCCCTCGCCGTTGTCGGCGCTGCGCCCGCCCGTGCCCTTCATTGGCAACGGGCACTTTGGCAAGGCGCGGGATTTTCGCGCGCAGCACGGGTACTGAGCAGGGTTCGCAACACCGCGCGCGCGCCATGACCGACGCAGACGTGGAGGCGCAAATCTTCGCCTTGCTGGCGCAGCGCAAGCCGCACACGACGATCTGCCCGTCAGAGGTCGCTCGGGCGTTGGTGCCAGAGCGCGGTGATTGGCGCCACTACATGCCTCAAGTCAGGCAGGTGGCGCAGGTTTTGGCCCAGCAGCACCGCCTGCGCGTCACGCGCGGCGGGGTGCCGGTGGATGCCATAGCGCCCGGCGGCCCGATTCGCCTCGGTCTGCCGATGGATGACCAGCCCAGCGACTAACCCACGCCAAGGCCTACCACGGCTGCGGTAGCCGTTCCTTGAGCAGTTCCAGAAACGCCTGCGCCGCCACCGGCAGGCTGCGCCCGGCCAGGGTCTGGAGTTCGATGTCGCGCAGGTCCATGCCAGGGTCGCTGATGGGCAGGGCCACGATGGCGCCTTCGGCCACCAGGTGGCGCACGGCGATCTCGCTGGCCACGGACAGGCCGCCGCCCAGCTGTACAAAGTTGACCACCGTCTTGGCGTGGTTGCTGATGAGCACGGCTTCGAGCTGCAGGCCCTGGCGGCTGCAGACGATGTCGATCATCTGACGCACCGTGGTTTCGGCCGGGGGCAGGGCCAGCGGGTACCCGGCCATCTGCGCCAGGGCCACGCTGCCTGCGCTGGCCAGTGGGTGGCCCGGGGGCAGCAGGGCCAGCACCGGCGCGCTCTGGCGGTAGGCCACGTCGATGTCCTTGTGCGGTGCGCGGCTGAAGCACAGGCCGATGTCGGCTGCGCCGCTGCGCACGGCGTCGGGCACCTGGGCCGTGGGCAAGGCGATCACGCTGAACTGCACCCCTGCGTACGTGCGCTGGAACTCCACGCACAGGCGCGGCACCAGCTCGTTCGCGAACGCATCCGACGTGGCCAGGCGCACCTGCCCCGCACGCAGCCCCTGCAGCGCGCCGATCTCGCCCAGCGCGCGCTCGGCGTCCAGCAACGTGCGGCGCGCGTGCACCGCCAGGATCTCGCCCGCCGCTGTCAGCACCATGCCGCGCGGGTGGCGCTCAAAGAGGGGCGTGCCCAGCTGGGCCTCCAGCCCCGCGATCTGGCGGCTCAGTGCCGAGGCGGCCACATGCAGCCGGGCCGAGGCCTCGGTGAGCGATCCACTCTGCGCCACGGCCAGAAAGTAGCGCAGGGTGGTGTCTTGCAGCAGGTGGGGGCGCATGGAGGAAGGGGTGGAGAGGGAGGTGTTCAGTATGCGTCGGTTTGCCGTGGTGGCAAAGCAGTTTGCTGAAATGCTGTTGGTCAAGCAAGGCGCAGCTTCCTAAGATGGTTCCATCCTCTGTTGTGTCCGATTTCTTTGCGGGAGTGCTCTGTATGCGTCTACTTTCCTGGGGCCGTGGTGTCTGGGGCCTGGCCGGCCTGCTGGTGCTGGCATCTGCCGCGCAGGCACAAGCCAACTGGCCGGATCGCCCCGTGCGGGTGATCGTGCCCTTCCCCGCCAGCGGCGCGACCGACCTGGTGGCCCGCACCGTTACCCAGCGCGTCGCGGCCGACCTGGGACAGCAACTGGTGGTGGACAACAAGCCCGGCGCTGGCGGCACCTTGGGCACGGCCGAGGCGGCCAAGGCCGCACCCGACGGCTATACCCTGCTGCTGACCACGAGCAGCACACATGCCATCTCGCCCCACCTCATGCCCAAGCTGGCTTATGACCCGCGCAAGGACTTCACGCCGGTGGCCCATGTGGCCGACGCACCCAGCGTGCTGCTGGTCACCAACAGCCTGCCGGTCAAGACCGTGGGCGAACTGATTGCCTACGCCAAGGCCCACCCCGGCAAGCTCAACTACGCCACCAGCGGCAATGGCACCATCGTGCACCTGAACACGGCCGCCTTCAGCGCCCAGGCGGGTGTGGAGATGACGCACATCCCCTATAAGGGCACGGCGCTGGCCATCCCGGACCTGATTGCCGGGCAGACGCATGTGCTGTTTGACTCGCTGCCCACCGGCATGCCGCACGCCAAGGCCGGCCGCCTGCGCGCGCTGGCCGTGACCAGCGAAAAGCGCAGCACCCTGGCGCCCGAGCTGCCCACGCTGGCCGAATCTGGCCTGCCCGGCTATTCGTCGGTGACCTGGTTTGGCGTGTACCTGCCTGCCGGGGCATCCCCCGCGCTGGTGGAGAAGGTGCACAAGGCCTTCGCCAAAGCCGTGCAGGCGCCCGAAGTGGCCGAGAGCCTGGCCAAGCTGGGCGTGGAGCCCGCCGCACCGCGCACGCCCGCGCAGTTTGGTGCCATGGTGCAGGCCGATAGCAATCGCTGGGCGACGGTGATTCGCCAGCACAAAATAACCCTGGAGTGACATCCCCTGAGGGTTGCCACTCGGTGCGTCCGCCAGAGGCGGCCGCTCTTCGATGCCGTCCAAGCCTACGAAAGTAGGCTTGGAGCCGCGGCTCTCAGCCCCTTCTCTCGAATGGCGTTGCCAGTCGGGAAGGGGGACGACGCCCTCGGTGCGGGGCGGCCCTTCCTCGGCGTCCCTCGCTTTGCGCCGCGCCGGTTTCATGCAGCCCGCCCTGTGCGGGGCAACAGACTCAGAACGCTATGAATACCCCATCCCTCGACTGGTCCCTTCCCTATGCCTCCAACCGCAGTGCGGTCATGGGCCGCAACGTGGTCTCCACCTCGCAGCCGCTGGCCGCGCAGGCGGGCCTGCGCATGCTGCTGGCGGGTGGCAACGCGGTGGACGCCGCCATTGCCGCCGCCATGGCGCTCACGGTGGTGGAGCCCACGGGCTGCGGCCTGGGCAGCGACGGGTTTGCCATCGTGTGGGATGGCAAGGAGCTGCATGGCCTCAATGCTTCGGGCCGCTCGCCTGCGGCATGGACGCCTGAATACTTCGAGAAGCTGGGCGGTATTCCCGAAACCGGCTGGAACGCCGTCACCGTGCCGGGTGCCGTGTCGGCCTGGGTGGCCTTGTCCAAGCGCTTGGGCAAGCTGCCGTTTGCACAACTGGCCCAGCCCGCCATCGACTACGCGCGCAACGGCTTTCCGGTGTCGCCCACCATCGCCCGCCTGTGGGCGCTGGGCGCGGCCAAGCTGGGCACGCAGCCCGGGTTTGCCGAGTGCTTCATGCCGAATGGTCGCGTGCCCCAGGCGGGCGAAATCTTCCGCAGCGACGCCCATGCGCGCACGCTGGAGCTGATTGCCGAGACCGAGGGCGAGGCCTTCTACCGGGGCGTGATTGCCGAACGCATTGCCGCCCATGCGCAAGCCAACGGCGGCGCCATGACGATGGCCGACCTGGCCGCGCACCAGGCCGACTGGGTGGGCACCATCCAGCAGCGGTTTGGGGACTCGGTCATCCACGAGATCCCGCCCAACGGCCAGGGCATTGCCGCACTGATGGCGCTGGGCATGCTCGACGCGCACGGCATTGGCGCGCACCCGGTGGACGATGTGGAGACCGTGCACGCCAGCATCGAGGCCATGAAGCTCGCGTTTGCCGACCTGCACCAGTACAACGCCGACATCGACGCGATGCCGGTGAAGCCGGATGCGCTGCTGCACCCCGACTACCTGCGCAGCCGCGCCGCGCTGATCGACACCACGCGCGCTGGCGACCCTGGCTACGGCGCGCCGCGCCCCGGCGGCACGGTGTACCTGGCGGCAGCCGACGCGTCCGGCTTGATGGTCTCGTTCATCCAGTCCAACTACATGGGCTTTGGCTCGGGCGTGGTGGTGCCGGGCACGGGCATCAGCCTGCAGAACCGGGGCCATGGCTTCAACCTGGTCCCGGGCCACGCCAACCAGGTGGCGCCGCGCAAGCGCCCCTCGCACACCATCATCCCGGCCTTTGCCATGCATGTCGACGGCACGCCGCAGATGGCTTTCGGCGTGATGGGCGGCCCCATGCAAAGCCAGGGCCACA
>NZ_QAIM01000123.1:32656-41342 GCF_003061035.1 Acidovorax sp. HMWF018 | reverse complement strand
TCGCGCACGGTCAGCCAGGCGCTGGCCGCGCCGCTGAGCACGATGGCCGCAATGCCCGCCATCGACCACGCATCGGGCACATGGCGGTACACCAGCCAGCCCGCCAGCATGGCAAACCCGATCTGTGAATACAGGAACGGCGCAATCGTCACTGGCGTGGTGCGCGCATAGGCGTTGAGCAGCAGCATGTGGCCCACCGCGCTCGACAGGCCCATGGTGAACATGCCGGCCCACAGCCACGGGTCGCTCACCGGCTGCCAGAAGAACGGCACGCCCAGCGACACCAGCGCAGTGGCGATCCAGCTGGTGTAGAGCTGCGTGGTGGCGGGGCTCTCGTGCCCGGCCATCTTGCTGCTCAGCACCTGGTAGCCGGTGCCCGCAGCCAGCATGCACAGCGGCCACAGCAGCGCCCAGGTGAAGGCCTCACCGCCGGGCCGGATGATGGCCAGCGTGCCCGCCAGGCCCGCCACCACCAGCAGCCAGCGCAAAGGGCTCACCGGCTGGTGCAGCCACAGGGCCGCCACCACCGTCACACACAGCGGCACCGTGGCCACGATGGCCGTGAACTCCGCCAGCGGCAGGGCCGTGAGGCTGATGAAGCCGAACAGGCTGGTCATGGCGAACAGCGCGCCGCGCAAGGCCTGGAAGCGGGGCTGTGTGGTGCGCAGGGCAGGGCGCCCCGCCCGTTGCAGCACGAAGGCCGTGGTCAGCAGCGACTGGAACACATAGCGCATCCACAGCGCCATGACGATGGGCACACCCACACTGACCAGCTTGCTCGCGGTGTCCAGCAGCGCAAAGAACGCGCAGGCTGTGACGGCGAGCGCGATGCCCGCCAGCGCCGCACGCCGGCGGGCTGCAGGGCTGGTCGACGGCGCAGGGCCTGAGGAACTCACGGCGTGCCGCGCGCACGCTCCAGCAGCATGGCGTCGCCATAACTGAAGAAGCGGTACTGCTGCGCAATGGCGTGCCGGTACAGGCCCATGATGTGGGCATAACCCGCAAACGCGCTCACCAGCATCATCAGCGTGCTCTTGGGCAGGTGGAAGTTGGTGATCAGCACATCCACCACCTGGAATGCAAAGCCCGGTGTGATGAAGATGTTGGTGTCGCCAGAGGCCTGGCCCGTCTTCGCCCAGGATTCGAGTGTGCGCACGGTGGTGGTGCCCACGGCCACCACGCGGCCGCCGCGCTGGCGGCAGCGCTCCAGCGCGGCCAGCGTGGCCAGCGGAATCTCGTACCACTCGCTGTGCATCTGGTGCTCGGCCAGGTTCTCGGTCTTGCAGGGTTGGAAGGTGCCTGCGCCCACGTGCAACGTGACGCTGGCGCGTTCGATGCCGCGTGCGGCCAGATCGGCCAGCACGCCCTCGTCAAAATGCAGCGCGGCCGTGGGCGCGGCCACGGCGCCGGGGTTGCGGGCAAACACGGTCTGGTAGCGCTGGCTGTCCTCGGCCTCGTCGGGGTCGTGGTCGGTGTTTTGCTGGCGCTCGATGTAGGGCGGCAGCGGCAGGTGGCCGTGGCGGTCCATCAGTTCCCAGGGCGACTCGCCTGCGGGGCCGTGCAGCGCAAAGCGGAACAGCGGGCCGTCCTCGGTGGGCCAGCGGCCCAGCAACTGCGCGTCAAAGCCGCCCGCCTTGCGGCCACCGGCCATGTGCACCACGCTGCCGGGCAGGGGCTTCTTGCTGACCTTCATGTGGGCCACGACTTCGTTACCCGGGTTGCCAGCCTCGACGGGCAGCACGCGTTCGATCAGCAACTCCAGCTTGCCGCCGCTGGCCTTCTCGCCAAAGATGCGCGCCTTGACCACGCGCGTGTCGTTGAATACGAGCAGGTCGCCCTCGCGCAGCAGTCCGGGCAGCTCGCGAAAGATGCGGTCTGCCGGCTGCATGGCGCGGCCATCGAGCAGGCGCGAGGCGCTGCGCTCGGGCGCGGGGTGCTGCGCAATGAGTTCGGGGGGCAGCGAGAAGTCGAAATCGCTGAGGGTGAACACGCGGGGCGTGGAAGGGCCGCCGGAGGCGAGGGGCGCACTGGTTGCGCCGCTGGAGAGATCAGTCATCGTGCTTGAGGGCCGAACGGGCCCGTGCCAAGGTAAAAATTGCGGAAGGCGCGATTGTCCCACGGGGCTGCAGCCCCTGCAGGCGCGGTGCTAGGGCGAGGTGGTGAATGCCACCGGTGCCGGTACGCTGTGCACCAGCCGTTGCACGTCATCGGCCTGGGCCAGGGTGGTGCCCGGATGCAGCAAGGCGGCAGCGCCTGCGGCCACGCCCCAGCGCAGCGCCTCGGCAGGCGCATCGCCCCGGTCCAGCGCCCAGACCAGTGCCGCCAAAAAGCAGTCCCCAGCGCCCGTGGTGCCGGTCGTAGCGGGCACGTTCAGCGCTGGCGCCTGCCATACCCCCTCCCGCGTGGCCAGCACGGCGCCTTGCTCGCCCACCGACAGGGCCACGGTGTCGGCGGCGCCGCTGCGCACCAGCGACTGGGCGGCAGTGCACCAGTCGGCCGCCTGTTCCAGGGGCTGTTGCAACAGGTCGCGCAGCTCGCGCAGGCTGGGTTTGACCAGCGCCACCCCGGCCTGCAATGCCGCCGCCAGCGGCGGCCCCGAGGTGTCGACGGCCACCCGCACGCCCCGGCCGGATGCGGCGCGCGCCAGCTGGGCGTAGAAGTCGTCCGGCGTGCCAGGCGGCAGGCTGCCGCTGGCAATCAGCCAGCGGGGTGGCGGAGTGTGGGTAGCCAGCGCATCCAGGCAGGCCTGCCACTCGCTGGCCTGCAGCATGGGGCCGGGCAGCACAAACCGAAACTCCTGGCCCGTGCTGGTCTCGACCACCGAAAAGTTCTCGCGCGTGTCGCCCGCAATGCGCTGCAGCCGCGTGGGCACACCCTCGCCGGCCAGCAACTGCTGCACCTGGGCGCCCGCCGCGCCGCCCGCCAGTGCCCACGCGCTCACGTCCGCGCCCAGGCGGTGCAGCACCCGCGCCACGTTGATGCCGCCGCCCCCCGCAAACCGCCGCACCGGGCCGCAGCGCAGCTTGTGTGTGGGGGCCACGTGGTCGGTGGTGGTCGCCAGGTCGAGGGCGGGGTTGAGCGTCAGGGTGATGATCAGTGCAGGCATGGGCTACCAGACCTTGTCGGAGAAGCCGGACCACAGCTCGTCCAGGTCGGGAAAGCGCCACTTCTCGGGGTCTTCGCGTGCCACGATCTTCTCGTTGCAGTCCGGGGCGGCCAGGTTCACCACCTCGGGCGGAATGCGCAGGTCGGACTTGGTCGAGAAAAACACCTTGACGATGGGGGTGGTCAGCGCGGTGGGCGATTGCTCAGTCACGATGCCGATGCGGCCCGAGGTCAGCCGCACCAGCGAGCCCACGGGGTAGATGCCGATGCTTTTGACAAACGCCTGAAAGATGCGTGCGTCAAAGTGGTCCCTGGTCCACTCGGCCATGCGGCGCAACGACTCGGCCGGGTCCCAGCCGCGCTTGTAGGGCCGGTCGGAGGTAATGGCGTCATATACGTCGCAGATGGCCGTCATGCGGGCGATCACGCTGATGCCTTCGCCCTGCAGCTTGTCAGGGTAGCCCGAGCCGTCCACCTTTTCATGGTGGTGCAGGCAGGCGTCCAGCACGGCGTCGGGCACGTTGCCGCCTTCCTTGAGCATGTGGTAGCCCTCCACCGGATGGCTGCGCACCACGGTGAACTCCTGGTCAGTGAGCTTGCCGGGCTTGTTGAGCACTGCCAGCGGGATGGCCGCCTTGCCCAGGTCGTGCAGCAGGCCTGCCATGCCAGCGAGCCGCTGCTGGTCGTCCTTGAGCTTGAGCTGCTTGGCCAGGGCCACCATGAGCGCGCACACCGCCACCGAATGCATGTAGGTGTAGTCGTCGGCCGTCTTCAGCCGCGCCAGGCTGATGAGTGCGCCGGGGTTGCGGGTGACGGAGTCGGAGATTTCTTCCACCAGGCTCTGTGCACTGGCCGAGTCCACTGCGCGGCCCATGCGGGCCTCGTTGAACATCGAGACCACCGCTTCCTTGGACTTGACGCAGATGGCGGCGGCCATCCTCAGTTCGCTGTGCATGTCCGCCGGTTGGCGGTCCCGCTTGGGGGGAGGAGGGGGTGAAGGCAGCGTCACCTTGATGGGGGGCAGGTCCTCCAGGCGGCTGAAGTCGGTCTCGATCTGCGCATCCACCTCTTCGCGCGACATCGACGCCGTGCCTGCGGCCACATCCAGGCCCTTGTCGGTGTCGATCCAGATTTCCTGAATGGCGGTGGCCTGGATGCGGGCGAGGTCCTTGGGGTCCTTGAGCAGGAACTTGGCCCGCCAGAAGGGGTGCTCCATCCACGAGCCGCAAAACTCGTGCAGGTACATGCCCAGGGTCAGGTGTTGGATTTGAATGCGCTTGAGCATGACGGGGCCCCGGACTCGAAAACACGCCGTGATCAGGCGTTAGCAATGGTAACCATGGTAGCCTTTTCAGGCTGCGATCTCCGCTCGTTTTCCCTAGCAAATTGCTCCCCATGCCCGCTGCCGCCCCTGCTCCCGCCAAACCCACTGCGCGGTCCGCCGTCCCGGCAGCGCGTGGCCAGGGTGCGGCCTCGGTGGCGCAGAAGGCATTGCAAAAACTGGGCCTGCGCCGCGATATCGACCTGGCCCTGCACCTGCCCTTGCGCTATGAGGATGAAACCCGCATCACCCCGCTGGCCAACGCGCGCGACGGGCAAACGGTGCAGATCGAGGCCACGGTCACTGCCAGCGAGGTGCAACTGCGCCCCCGCCGCCAGCTGCTGGTGCAGGTAGAGGATGACACCGGCAGCTGTGAGCTGCGCTTTTTCAGCTTCTACCCGTCGCACCAGAAGACCCTGGCCGTGGGCGCGCGCCTGCGCATTCGGGGCGAGGTCAAAGGCGGCTTCTGGGGGCGGCAGATGCTGCACCCGGCCTTCCGCGTGGCGGGTGGCGAGTTGCCCGCCGCTCTCACGCCCGTCTACCCCACCACCGCCGGACTGCCCCAGCCCTACCTGCGCCGGGCCGTCGTCAGTGCGCTGACGCGGGTGGATTTGTCGGACACCCTGCCACCCGGCACAGAGCCACCGATGGCCCGGGTTTATGGCCCCAATGGCCTGCAGCGCAGGTTCAGCTTGCGCGAGGCGCTCACTTTTTTGCACCATCCCACGCCCGATGTGGCGCTGTCCACGCTGGAGGACCACAGTCACCCCGCCTGGCAGCGCCTGAAGGCCGAGGAGTTGCTGGCCCAGCAGCTGTCGCAGCAGCAGTCGCGGCGCGAACGCGACATGCTGCGCGCGCCGGTGCTGCGGCCCCGGCGCAGTGCCGACGGCGCCTTGCCATTGCACGAACAGTTGATGGGCGTATTGCCGTTTGACCTAACGGCGGCCCAGCGCCGCGTGGGCGAAGAGATTGCGGCCGATCTGGCCCGCCAGGTGCCCATGCACCGTCTGCTGCAGGGCGATGTGGGTTCGGGCAAAACCGTGGTGTCGGCCCTGGCCGCCTGCCTGGCCATGGACGCGGGCTGGCAGTGCGCGCTGATGGCACCCACCGAAATCCTGGCCGAGCAGCACTTTGCCAAGATGATCGGCTGGCTCGAACCGCTGCTGGCCGCACACGGCCGCAAAGTGGCCTGGCTGGTGGGCGGGCAAAAGAAGAAGGACCGTACTGCCATGCTGGCGCTGGTGGCCAGCGGCGAGGCGGCGCTGGTGGTGGGCACGCACGCCGTGATCCAGGACCAGGTGCAGTTCAAGAACCTGGCGCTGGCCATCATCGACGAGCAACACCGCTTTGGCGTGGCGCAGCGGCTGGCCTTGCGGCAAAAGTTGGCGGCCCACGGCATGGAGCCGCACATGCTCATGATGAGCGCCACGCCCATCCCGCGCACTTTGGCCATGAGCTACTACGCGGACCTGGACGTGTCGGTGATCGACGAGCTGCCGCCAGGCCGCACGCCCATCGTGACCAAGCTGATTGCCGACAGCCGCAAGGACGAAGTGATCGAACGCATCGGCGCGCAGGTGGAGGCCGGGCGGCAGGTGTACTGGGTGTGCCCGCTGATCGAAGAGAGCGAGGCGCTGGACCTCTCCAACGCCACCGCCACACACGCCGACCTGAGCGAGGCCTTGCCGGGCTGCATGGTCGGCCTGCTGCACTCGCGCATGCCCACCGCTGAGAAGAAGGCCGTGATGGCGCTCTTCACCAGTGGTCAGATGGGCGTGCTGGTCAGTACCACGGTGATCGAGGTGGGCGTGGACGTGCCCAACGCCTCGCTCATGGTCATTGAACATGCCGAGCGTTTTGGCCTCTCGCAATTGCACCAGCTGCGCGGCCGCGTGGGGCGCGGCGCGGCGGCCTCGGCCTGTGTGCTGCTGTACGCCACCAACGACAGCGGCCGCGTGGGCGAAACCGCCAAGGAGCGCCTGCGCGCCATGGCCGAAACCAACGATGGCTTCGAGATCGCCCGGCGCGACCTGGAAATCCGCGGCCCCGGCGAGTTTCTGGGCGCCCGCCAGTCGGGCGATGCGCTGCTGCGGTTTGCCGACCTGGCGACCGATACCCATCTGCTGGAATGGGCGCGCGAGCTGGCCCCCCAGATGCTGGACCGCTACCCGGAATTGGCCGCAAAACACGTGGCGCGCTGGTTGGGTGGAAAATCGGACTATCTCAAGGCATGAGACGCTCAGAACGACACTGACGTGGCCCGCAGGAACACACCATGACCCTCACCGAACTCAAGTACATCGTTGCGGTGGCCCGCGAGAAGCACTTTGGCCATGCGGCCGACGCCTGCTATGTGTCGCAACCCACGC
Source organism: Acidovorax sp. HMWF018 (assembly GCF_003061035.1). Taxonomy (NCBI): domain Bacteria; kingdom Pseudomonadati; phylum Pseudomonadota; class Betaproteobacteria; order Burkholderiales; family Comamonadaceae; genus Acidovorax; species Acidovorax sp. HMWF018. The sequence continues at coordinate 34,547 of NZ_QAIM01000123.1, read as the reverse complement.
TCTCGGTGGCCATCAAGAAGCTGGAAGAAGAGCTGGACGTGAAGCTGTTCGAGCGCAGCGCGGGCGAAGTCACGGTGACCCCGCTGGGCGAGGACATTGTTCGCCAGGCGCAAAGCGTGCTGGAGCAGGCGGCGGCCATCAAGGAAATCGCCAAGCGCGGCAAGGACCCGCTGGCCGGGCCGCTCACGCTGGGCGTGATCTACACCATCGGGCCCTATCTGCTGCCCGAGCTGGTGCGCCAGTCCATCACGCGCACCCCGCAGATGCCGCTGATGCTGCAGGAGAACTTCACCGTCAAGCTGCTGGAGATGCTGCGCACGGGCGAGATCGACTGCGCCATCCTGGCCGAACCTTTCCCCGACACAGGCCTGGCCATGGCGCCGCTGTATGACGAGCCCTTCATGGCGGCCGTGCCCAGCACGCACCCGCTGGCGGCCAAGAAGTCCGTCACGGCTGCCGAGTTGAAAAACGAGACCATGCTGCTGCTCGGGGCGGGCCATTGCTTCCGGGACCATGTGCTGGAGGTGTGCCCCGAGTTCGCGCGCTTTGCGAGCAACGCCGAGGGCATCCGCAAGTCGTTTGAGGGCTCGTCGCTGGAGACCATCAAGCACATGGTGGCCGCCGGCATGGGGGTGACGCTGGTGCCACGCCTGTCGGTGCCGCGCGATGCGTTGCTCACGGTGTCGCGCCGCCGCAAGAGCGACGAGACCTACATCCGCTACCTGCCCATCCGTGAGGAAGACGGTGGCCCGCCGCCCGTGCGCCGCGTGGTGCTGGCGTGGCGCCGCAGCTTCACGCGCTACGAAGCCATTGCCGCCCTGCGCAACGCCATCTATGCGTGCGAGCTGCCAGGCGTGAACCGCCTGTCCTGAACCGGCCCTGCGGCCGCGTTTTTGCCACGGGGAATCGGCGCTACACTCGCGCCGCCCCTGCGCTGGCCGACCTGGTCTGTGCAGCTGGGGCATGCATGTTGCGCAGTGTCCGTAGACTATCGTCCGGCTGCGCCCCGCTTTCTACAGAAGGTTCCCATGAAGAAGCTCTGGCTGACCGCCACCCTGGCCGCCGTGTTGACTGCGTGCTCGTCCATTCCCCCCTCCACCACGGCGACCACGGCCGCCACGCTGAAGAAGCCCGCACTCGACCGCATCGCGGCCACGCCCAGCGCAGCGGCGGCGGCGGACTTCCGCCAGTTCTTGGCGCTGGCCGCGCAGATGCAGCCCGAGCTGCAACCCCCCGTGGCTGCATATGCAGCGAAAAAGCCCCTGGCGGGCGATGACCTGGTCAACATCAGCCGACTGCTGGGCCTGCACAACCGCCTGCGCAACCAGGCGGCCGTGATCGATGCCACCGCGAAGATGGTAGCCATCCCCACCGTGCGGTCTGCCAAGGTGCCGCCGCATGAAGACCCGGCCATCATTGCCTTTGGCACCCTGGTGGAAGGCATGGCGCGCGACTTCGGCCTGCAATACCGCAACGTGGACAACCGCATCTTTGAAGTGAAGCTGCCCGGCAGTGGCCCCGAAGAATTCGGCATCCTCACCCATGCCGACGTGGTGCCCGTGGTGGCCGACGAATGGGTGCTGGACGATGGCACGAAGCTTGACCCCTTCCAGCTGACCCGCGTGGGCGGCAACCTGTATGGCCGGGGCTCCATTGACGACAAGGGCTCCATCGCCACGGTGCTGTTTGCGATGAAAGCCGTCAAGGACAGCGGCTTGCCGCTGGCGCGCACCATCCGACTCATGATCGAAACCACCGAAGAAACCGGTGGCGACGCGATGAAGTACTACCGCGCCAAGACCTCGCTGCCTGAGTACAACATCGTGCTCGATAGCAAATATCCTGCGGTGGTGGCCGAGAAGGGCTCGGGCGCGCTGCGCACCACCTTTGC
>NZ_QAIM01000123.1:0-32646 GCF_003061035.1 Acidovorax sp. HMWF018 | reverse complement strand
GGCCAACGCCGTGCCCCAGACGGCCACGGCCCGCCTGCGTGGCGGCAACGCCGATGCCACCACCCGCCAGCTCAGCGCTGGCAAGGACGCCTTTATCGGCAAATACACCAGCCAGGGCGGCAAGTTCAGCATCGATGTGGCGCGTGAAGGCGCAGACGTCTTGGTCAAGGTCACGGGCGCATCGGCCCACGGCTCGCGCCCCGAAGAAGGCGTGAACCCGCTGCCGCGCCTGGCGCTGTTCATCAAGGAGTCGGGCCTAGTGCTGGCCCCCAATGGCTACGCGCAGGCCGTGCGTTACCTCACAGACCTGTATGGCACCGACTACCTGGGTCGTACGATGGGGCTGGCCTACAGCGATGACTTCATGGGCCCGCTCACGATGTCTCCCAACCTCATCCGCGAAAAGGATGGCAAGGTCGATGTGCTGGTGAACGTGCGCATGCCCCGGGGCAACACGCCCGAAGCACTGGCCAAAGCCACCACCGAACGCATCAAGGCCTGGGGCACCCAGGCGGGTGTGGCGGTGGAGGTGGACCACAACCAAGGCAACTGGATGGCCCGCGACCCCAAGGGCGCCTGGCTGGCCACGTTGCTCAACACTTTTGGCGACACCACCGGCCTCGAAGCCAAGCCCGTGCCCACGGCCGGCAGCACCACCGCCAAGCTGATGCCCAACGCCATCAACTTTGGCCCAGCCATGCCTGGCAAGAAGTACACCGCCCACAATGCCAAGGAGTTCAAGGAAGTGGCGGACCTGGATGCCGACATGCAGATGTTCACCGAGATGCTGGTGCGCATTGGCAACTTGCCGCACATGCAATAAGCCTGTGGGGCTTGGCTCCGCTTGCGTTTTCTTGACCCAGGTGCAAGGCATCGGCCTTGGCTGACATGGGGGACCAGTCGCTTGCGCTACAGTATTTGAGGATCCCGCACAGCGCGGGGTGTTTCATGTTCTCCGCACGGAAGGAACCTCCCTATGGCCAAAGCTCCTGGCAAAGCCGCATCCGGCAAAACCTCAGCCCCCAGCATCAACATCGGCATCAGCGACAAGGATCGCGCTGCCATCGCTCAGGGCCTGTCGCGCCTGCTGGCCGACACCTACACGCTGTACCTCACCACCCACAACTTCCACTGGAACGTCACGGGCCCCATGTTCAACACCCTGCACACCATGTTCATGGCGCAGTACACAGAACTGTGGAACGCGGTGGATCCGATTGCCGAGCGCATCCGCTCGCTGGGCCATGTGGCACCAGGTTCTTATGCCGAGTTTGGCAAGCTGGCGACGGTGCCGGACGCCCCCGCCAAGCCCCCCAAGGCGCTGGACATGGTGCGTGTGCTGGTTGAGGGCCACGAAGCCGTGGCCCGCACGGCGCGCAGCCTGTTCCCTCTGGCCGACAAGGCCAGCGACGAGCCCACGGCTGACCTGCTGACCCAGCGCCTCACGGTGCACGAACAGACGGCGTGGATGCTGCGCTCGCTGCTGGAAGAATAAAAGGGCTCTCCTTCCCCTGCGCGCGTCGGCCGACGCTCGGCCCGGCTGCGCGCGAGGGAGATGGCACAGGCGCTCAGAATAGCGCCTTGTCCTACACGGCGCAGCACGGTCGCCTGCGCATGATGCGGGTTTTGGTCATGCTCCCTTCCCGCAGGACGGCATGGCGGATCAACTCCCTGTGATGTATGCGAATCCTGTACGTTGAAGACAACCCGGAGCTGCGCGAGACCATCGGCATGCTCATGGAAGGCGAAGGCCGGACGGTCACGCCCTGCGCCTCTGCCGAAGAGGCGCTGGCGCTGGATGCTGGCGACCCCTTTGACGTGCTGGTGACAGATGTCAGCCTGCCCGGCCTTTCGGGCACGGATCTGGCCCGCCAACTGCTGGCAGATGATCCGCAGCGCTGGGTGGTGCTGTGTTCCGGGTATGAACTGGGCAGCCATCCGAGCAATTGGGGGCCGAACGTGCGCGCCTTGCTCAAACCCTTCGAACTGGAAGAGCTGGAGCAGCTGCTCGATTCCATCCAAAGCGCGCTGGCCTCGGCCGCCGGCTGACGCTTGCGGGCACCGCCCGCTCGCGGTTTGTCTCCCCCCTGTCATATCACCCTGGTAGCGCCTTCACGGCTTCCGGCGGTCGGCTTGTCTGCTGGTGGGCACGCTGGCTGCGCGTGCATGGCATGGTCAACTGCGGTGCGGGCGCGCTGGCGAATGGCGCGGCAGTGTCACCTGGAAGGTGGTGACATTGTCTTGCGACCTGGCTTCGATGGTTCCACGGTGGGCCCGCACGATCTGGTGTGCAATAAAAAGCCCCAGCCCCAGACCCTGGTGGCGGCCAGGCTCGCGTTCTCCTCCCCGGAAAGGGTCGAACAAATGCGGTAACAGCTCGGGGGGGATGGTGCCGCCGTTGGCCACCGTGATGCTCACCTGCTCGGGGCGGGTCCCGTCCACCGCAATTCGTACGGGGTGGTCGGCGCTGCCGTGGTGCAGTGCATTGCCGACCAGATTGGTGACCACTTGACACAGGCGCTCCGCATCCCAGGTGCCTGCCAGGTCTCCCTGCAGGGTGGAATCGATGGGGCGTTCCGGGTGGCTGGTGGCCACCTCGTCCAGCGTGCGCTGCACCAGCGCCTGCATGTGGGCAGGGCCCAGCTGAAGGGCCAGCCCGCCCGCCTGGCGAATGCGGGTCACGTCCAGCAGGTCTTCGATCATGTGGCCCATGCGCTGGCTGGCGCCCAGCACCCGGTCGGCCATCAGCACCGCCTTGTCGGGGGGCGGCTGGCGCTTGAGCACGGTGGCCGCCGCGACGATGGACTGCAGCGGTGTGCGCAGGTCGTGGCTCAGCACTGCCATGAACATTTCGTTGATGCGCAAGGCCTCAGTGCGCGCGCGCAGCTCGTGCGCCAGCGCCTGCTTGCGCCGGTGCAGTTCAAAGAACACGCTTGCCTTGTTGGTGAGCATGTGCGGGTCGATGGGTTTGTAGAGAAAGTCCACCGCCCCGCTCTCGTACCCCCGGAACTGCCAGTTCTGCTCGCGTGAGCCCGCCGTCATGAAGATGAGCGGGATGTGCCGGGTGCGCTCGCTGCCCCGGATCAGTTCCGCCAGCTCGAAGCCGTTCATGTCGGGCATCTGCACGTCCAGCAAGGCCAGGGCCACGTCGTCATGCGCCAGCAGCAGTTCCAGGGCCTCGGGGCCCGACTGGGCCTTGAGGATGTCCAGCCCGTCGCGTTGCAGCAGCGCCTCCAGGGCGATCAGGTTTTCCTCGACATCGTCAACGAGCAGGCATTTGGTGCGGTCGGTCTGGGGCATGGGCGGTGGGGAGGGTGGATGGGGTTCTCAAGGAAGGACGCATATGCCCGTATCAAAGCTGCTGGCGGCGGTGCAGGTCCACCAGCAGCCTGGCAATGCCTTCGGGGGGCAGGATGTGGTCAACCGCCAAGGCCGCGATGGCCGCCTGCGGCATGGTGGGCATGCTGGCGCTGGCGGGGTCTTGCACGATCGTGAGGCCGCCCGCCGCCTGAATGGCTTGCAGGCCGTGCACACCGTCTTCGTTGGCTCCCGACAGCAGGATGCCCACCAGCCGGGGGCCGTAGTGGTCTGCCGCCGATTCGAACAGCACGTCGATGGAGGGGCGGGAAAAATGCAGAGGCGCGTCCAGCGACAGCCCCACATGCGGTCCCTGGGGGCCAGCATCGACCAGCAGGTGATAGTCGGGTGGCGCAAAGCTGGCCGAGCCTGGCGTGATGGCGTCCTTGTCCTGCGCCTCGCGCAGCGCCAGGGCGCAGCGGGGCTGGAAGATGTCCACCAGCAGGCTGCGCCGGTCCCGGGGCAGGTGCAGCACGACCAGAACCGCGGCCTGCAGTGTGGCGGGCAGCGCGGGCAGCAGCTGCAAGAGGGCATCAATACCACCCGAAGAGCCACCCACCACGACGGCGTGGTAGCCCCCCGGTGGCGATGGCCTTGGCGCCAGGGCGGGGCTGGTCATTGTCCGGCCTTTTTTCGGTAGATGCGGTCCTCCAGCACGAAGTCCTCGAAGGCATCGGTGTGCGCAGAAAACCGCAATGACTCCTTGGAGCCCAGGCCCAGGAAGCCCCGGTGGCACAGCGACTCGCGGAACAGCCCGAGTGCACGGTTCTGCAGGTCGCGCTCGAAGTAAATGAGCACATTGCGGCAGGACACCAGATGGACCTCGGCAAACACGCTGTCGGTGGCCAGGCTGTGGTCAGAGAACACCATGTGCTCGCGCAAGCCCTTGTCGAACACCACGCGGCCATAGCCGGCAGCGTAGTAGTCCGACAACGAGCTGCGGGCGCCCGAGCGCGCATGGTTCTCGGTGAAGGCAGGCACCCGGGACAGGTCGAACACACCCGCCTCGGCGGCGCGCAGCGCGTGCGGGTTGATGTCCGTGGCGTAGATCAGCGTGCGGTCCAGCAGGCCTTCTTCCTGCAGCAGGATGGCCAGCGAATAAACCTCTTCTCCCGCGCTGCACCCGGCCACCCAGACCTTGAGCGACGGGTAGGTGCGCAGCAGTGGCACCACCTCCTGGCGCAGCGCCTGGAAGTAGCTGGGGTCGCGGAACATGTCGCTCACCTGCACGGTGAGGTATTCGAGCAGCGCAGGGAACACGGCGGGTTCGTGCAGTACGCGGTCCTGCAGCTGCGACAGCGTCTTGCAGTCAAACTGCACCAGCGCCGACGCCAGCCGCCGCTTGAGCGACGCCTGCGCGTAGCCCCTGAAGTCGTAGTGGTAGCGGTGGTAGATGGCATCGATCAGCAGGCGCTGCTCGATGTCGGCGGTGCGGGCCTTGCGATGGGGCATGGCGGGGCCTACTTGGGCATCCACACCCGCACCAGAGACAGCAGCTTCTCCACGTCCAGCGGTTTGGCGATGTAGTCATTGGCCCCGGCGGCCAGGCATTTTTCCTGATCGTCCTTCATGGCCTTGGCGGTCAACGCGATGATGGGCAGGCGGCGCCACTCGGGGCGGTTGCGGATCTCGCGCATGGCGGTGTAGCCGTCCATCTCCGGCATCATGATGTCCATCAGCACCAGGTCAATCGCAGGGTGGCCGCCGCTGCCGGCGCGCTCCAGCGCCTGCAGGGCCTCCAGGCCGTTGCGCGCAATCTCCACGCGGATGCCGGTGGGCTCCAGGATGCTGGAGAGCGCAAACACGTTGCGCACATCGTCTTCCACCACCAGCACGTTGCGGCCTTCCAGGGCAGTCTCGCGGTTGCGGGCCACCTGCAGCATCTGGCGGTGCTCTGCCGACAGCTCCGACTCCACCTGGTGCAGGAACAGCGTGACCTCGTCGAGCAGCCGCTCGGGGGAGCGGGCGTCCTTGATGATGATGGACTTGGAAAACCGGCGCAGCTGCTGCTCCTCGTCGCGCGACAGGGCGCGGCCTGTGTACACGATGACGGGCGGGAAGGAGACGCCGTCCTGCTCCGTCATCTGCTGCAGCAATTCGTAGCCGCTCAGGTCGGGCAGGTTCAGGTCCATCACCATGCAGTCAAAGGTGGAGCCGCGCAGGTGCGCCAGCGCCTCGGCTGCCGTGCCGGCGCCCACGATCTCCACGTCGTCGTTGGTGAGCAGGTGGCGCACGCTCTCGCGCTGGCGTTCGTCGTCTTCCACCACCAGCACGCGCCGCAGGTTCTGGGTGAACTTGGCTTCCAGCCGCTGCAGGGCATGCACCAGTTCGTCGCGCTTGACGGGCTTGAGGGCGTAGCCCACGGCGCCCCGGCCCAGTGCCTCTTGCGAGTAATCAGCCACCGAGACCACATGCACCGGAATGTGGCGCGTGGCCGGGTTGCGCTTGAGTTGGTCGAGTACGCCCAGGCCCGAGAAGTCGGGCAGGTTCACGTCCAGCACGATGGCGCTGGGCAGGCTGTGTACCGCATAGGCCAGGCCGTCGGCCGCGTTATGGGCCAGGTGGCAGTCAAAGTCCATCTCACCGGCCAGGTCGCTCAGGATCTGCGCAAAGCGCACGTCATCCTCAATCACCAGAATGCTGCGCGCGCTCGCGCGGCGCGGGGCTGCGGGTGCGGTGGGGGCCGCCACGGGTGGCAACGCGGGGGCCGAAGCAGCCGGTGCGACGACCGGTGCCGTCGCGTGGGCTGGCGCAGGCGCCGCCACCGGCATTGCGGATTCAGCTTCAGGCGACGAAGGCACCAGCTTCTGGGGCAGGACCAGGGTGAATACGCTGCCCTCGCCCGGCGTGCTGTGCACGTGGATGGACCCACCCAGCAGCTGAGCCAGATCGCGCGAGATCGACAGGCCCAGGCCTGTGCCGCCGTATTTGCGGTGGGTGCTGCCATCGGCCTGCCGGAAGGCTTCGAAGATCAGTTCCTGCTGGTGCGCCGGAATGCCGATGCCCGTGTCCTTGACGGCAAACGACAGGGTGTCGTCCGGGTTGCGCGACACATGCAGCGCCACCGAGCCCTTCTCGGTGAACTTGAGCGCGTTGGACAGCAGGTTCTTGAGCACCTGCCCCAGGCGCTGCGGGTCGGTGTCCAGCGTGGCGGGTGCGTCGGGCGCGACGGTGGCAGTGAACGTCAGGCCCTTTTCTTGCGCCAGCGGGCGCAGCGGGTCGATCAGGGTTTGCAGGGCCTTGGACAGCGTCACCGTTTCCACCGACACGGTGGCCTGGCCGGCCTCGATCTTGGACAGGTCGAGGATGTCGTTGATGAGTGCCAGCAGGTCGTTGCCCGCCGCGTAGATGGTCTGCGCGTACTTCACCTGGTCGGCGCTCAGGTTGCCCGGCTTGTTGTCTGCCAACAGCTTGGCCAGGATCAGGGTGGAGTTGAGCGGTGTGCGCAGCTCGTGGCTCATGTTGGCCAGGAACTCGCTCTTGTACTGGCTGGCCAGCTCCAGTTCGCGCGCCTTGTCCGTCATGGCGCTTTGGGCGTGCAGCAGTTGCTCGCGCTGGTATTCCAGTTGCTGGGTCTGCGCCTCCAGGTGGGCGTTGGTCTGCTCCAGCTCGGTCTGCTGCACCTCCATCTGGGCCTGCGACTCTTGAAGGATGCGGCTTTGCTGCTCCAGCTCCTCGTTGCTCACACGCAGCTCTTCTTGCTGGGTCTGCAGCTCCTCGGACTGGCGCTGGGTTTCTTCCAGTAAGGCTTCCAGGCGGTTGCGGTCAATCCCCGCGCGGATCGCCACCGCCAGAATGCCCGAGGCGCGTTCCATCAGGGCGCGCTCAGGCTCGGTCAGCGGGCGATGAAAGCCCAGCTCGATCACGGCAAACACTTCGCCGTTTTCGATGGCGGGCGCCAGCAGCAGCTCGGTCGGTGCGGACTGGCCGGTGCTGGACGACACCATCAGGTGCCCGGCGGGCACATCGCGCACATGCAGCATCTGGCGCGAGCGCGCGACCTGGCCCACCAGGCCTTCGCCGGGCAGCAGGCGCTGCTCCAGCCGTTCGCGGGGCAGGGCGTAGCCACCAAACAGGGTGAGTGCGCCGTTGCAGTCGGCCACGTAGCCTGCCCCCACGGCCGCGCGCAGGTATTGCGCCAGGTATTCGAGCGTGAGCTGGCCCAGGTCCTCCAGCCGGTGGTCGCCCTGGATGCGTTGGCTCAGCCCGTTGAGGCCGGCCGCCACCCACGACTGCTGCGCCTTGAGGCGGTACTCCCGCGCATTGGCGGCGGCCGACAGGCAGATGAGCACCAGCAGCACGAACGATCCGCCCCAGGAGTAATAGGTGGACATCGAGGCCGCCTCTACCCACTGCTTGCGGTCACTTTCCAGCTGCTGGTTCAGCAGCGTGGACAGGTCCGACGCCAGGTCGCGGATGCGGTCCATCAGCACCCTGCCGGCATCACTGCGGGTTACGGCCACGGCGGCCTCCTGGCCTTTTGAGCGGCGCAGTTCAATGGTCTCGCCCAGCTCGCGCAGTTTTTCGTGGCGCAGGTCGTCGATCTGCACGACGAGGCGGCGCTGCACGGCGCTGTCGTCCGTCAGCTCCTTGAGGCGCGCCATGTTGCGCTCCATGGCGCCCAGCGACAGGTTGTAGGGCTGCAGATAGGTGTCGTCCCCCGTCAGCAGATAGCCGCGTTGCCCGGTCTCGGCGTCTTTCAGCGAGGACACGAACAGGTTGAGGTGGCGCATGGTCACCGTGGTTTCGTCCATGGCTTCCACCGCTTGCGCGCGCACCTGGGCGGTGCGGAAGTTCACCAGCGCGATCAGCACCGTGGCGAGGGCAGCAATCACAAATCCCACCAGCATTCCGCGGGGGACAGCAAAACGCGTGGCGGCCTGGGAGGTCGATGTATGGGGCATGCGTGGGTGCCCCAGAGGGCGGTGCGTTGGCGGAACGAGCGGAGACTTTAACGGGTTTTGTGCTCGCGCTGGGGCTGTTACCTGGCCCCGGGGATGCGTGCCCCAGTCGCGGCGCTGCTGCTACATTCTGTGCGCCCGTGGCCCGCCACCCGCCGCAGCGTCTTGCTGCGGAGCCTGCTCTTGTAATGGTCCCATCATGTCGTCGTCCCCTGTTTCCCCCCGCAGCCGTTTTTCGCTCTATCTCGACCTGATCCGCTGGGACCGCCCTGCTGGCTGGCTGGTGTGCCTGTGGCCCACGCTGAGCGCGCTCTGGATTGCGGCCGACGGCTTCCCGGGCTGGCACCTGCTGGCGGTGTTTGTGCTGGGCACCATCCTCATGCGCAGCGCGGGCTGCTGTGTGAACGACGTGGCCGACCGCGACTTTGACAAACACGTTAAGCGTACTGCGCAGCGCCCGGTCACCACCGGTGCGGTGTCGGTGAAGGAGGCTCTGGGCCTGGGGGCGCTGCTGGCGCTGGTGTCGTTTGGCCTGGTGCTCACCACCAACACCGCCGCCATCGCCTGGTCGGTGCCCGCCGTGCTGGTGGCCATTGCCTACCCTTTCACCAAACGCATCATCTCCATGCCCCAGGCGGTGCTGGGCATTGCGTTCAACTTCGGCATCGTCATCGCGTTTGCCGCCGTGCAGGGCAGCGTGCCTGCGGTGGCGTGGTGGATGTGGCTGGGCAATATGTTCTGGGTGCTGGCCTACGACACCGAATACGCCATGGTGGACCGGGACGACGACCTCAAGATAGGCATCAAGACCTCGGCCATCACCCTCGGGCGGCTGGATGTGGCCGCCATCGTGGTGTTTTATCTGCTTTTCTTGGGTATTTGGGCGGTAGCGCTACAACCGTATGCCTTGGGTGCTATATTTTATGTAGCGCTTGCGGTGGCGCTGGCCCAGGCCGTGTGGCACTTCACCCTGATCCGCACCCGCACCCGCGACGGCTGCTTCAAGGCGTTCCGCATCAACCACTGGCTGGGCGCCACGGTGTTTGCGGGCATTGCGGGCGGCTATCTGGTGCGGGCGGTACTCACAAATTAATAGCGGTCAGCGCTTGATCGACTAGCGCTACCGCCCCAAAACATCAAGATCCGAACTCGTTGCCGAGTTCGTTGGCACGCTTTTCGGCGGCGCGCATGGCGGCCTCGAACGCCTGCGACACGCCGCTGGCTTCCATCGACTGCAGGGCCGCATAGGTCGTGCCGCCCTTGGAGGTGACACGTTCGCGCAGCACGGCCGGCGGCTCGTCCGAGCGGCGGGCCAGCTCCGAGGCGCCCACAAAGGTGCCCACGGCCAGCTGGTGCGCCTGCGCTTCGGTCAGGCCCATGCCCACACCAGCGCGCGTCATGGCTTCGAGGAAATAGAACACATAGGCCGGGCCCGAGCCCGAGAGGGCGGTGACAGCGTCCAGCTGGGTCTCGCTCTCCACCCACAGGAATTCGCCGGTGGACGCCATGATGGCCTCCACGTTCTGGCGCTCGGCGCTGGTCACGGCGGGGCGTGCGTAGATCGCGCTCATGCCCTTGCCCACCAGCGCGGGCGTGTTGGGCATGGTGCGCACGATGCGCTCGGTGCCCAGCCACTGGGCGATGCTGTCCGAGCGGATGCCCGCCGCCACGCTCAGGTGCAGGGCCTGCTGGGTGTGCGCCTTGGCCTGTGCGGCGGCGTCCTTGAAGGTCTGGGGCTTGACCGCCCAGACCACGATGCTGGCGCGCTGCAGTGCAGCGCCCGCCTCGGGCTGCGCCGTGAGTCCAAAGTTCTTGAGCAACGCCTCGCGCGTGGGGGCGTAGGGCTCGACCACCTCGATCTGGCTCACGGGGTGGCCCTGGCCGATCAGGCCGCCGATGATGGCGCTGGCCATGTTGCCGCCGCCGATGAAGGCGATGGTGGGGAGGTTTGGGGAGGCAGTGGTCTGGCTCATGGTGCGTGCAGGCAAGGTGGCAAACAAGGAAGGGCCACGATGGTAGCGCCGCCGGGCCGTCAGTCCATGTCTGCAGCGGCGACAGCGGCAGGACTCATGGGAGGAAAGACGGGCTACTGGGACGGCAGAGACCTTGTCACCCCAGCGCCGCGGGGACCTCAGGCTGCCGTAGTTTGGCGCACCGCATGCTCCCAGTTCGCCATCAGCTCCTGCGCACGCGCGCTGCTGAGCGTGGGCACAAAGCGGCGGTCGGCGCGCCACAGCCGCGCGAGTTCATCCGTGCTGCGGTACACGCCGCTCGACAGCCCTGCCAGGTAGGCTGCGCCCAAAGCGGTGGTCTCGATGACTGCAGGCCGCACCACCGGGATGCCCAGCAGGTCGGCCTGGAACTGCATCAGCAAGTCGTTGATGCAGGCGCCGCCGTCCACACGCAGCTCGCTCACCGGGGCGCCGCCGGCGGCCACGGCGTCGCGGCTCATGGCCAGCAGCAGGGCGGCGCTCTGGTAGGCAATGCTTTCGAGCGCCGCGCGCGCAATGTGGCCCAGCGTGGTGCCGCGTGTGAGGCCCGTGATGGTGCCGCGTGCGTCAGGCTTCCAGTACGGGGCGCCCAGGCCGGTGAAGGCGGGCACCATCATCACGCCGCCCGAATCGGGAACGCTTTGGGCCAGTGACTCCACCTCGTTGCTGGTGGAGATGGCGCGCAGGCCGTCGCGCAGCCACTGGACCACGGCGCCGCCCACGAACACGCTGCCTTCCATGGCGAATTCGGGCTGCGTGCCCGGCTGCGCCGCGCTGGTGGTGAGCAGGCCGTTTTGCGATGTCTGGAAACTGTCGCCTGTGTGCATGAGCATGAAGCAGCCCGTGCCATAGGTGTTCTTGGCCATGCCCGCCGTGAAGCAGGCCTGGCCGAACAGCGCGCTTTGCTGGTCGCCCGCCACGCCGCCAATACGGATAGGGTGGCCCAGCAGGTCGGCCGCGATGTCGCCAAAGTGGGCGCTGGACGGCAGCACCTCGGGCATCAGCGCCTTGGGAATGCGCAGCAGCGCCAGCAGCTCGTCGTCCCACTGGTTGGTGTGCACATTGAACAGCATGGTGCGCGAGGCGTTGCTCACATCCGTCACGTGCACTTTGCCGTGGGTGAGCTTCCACATCAGCCAGCTGTCCACCGTGCCAAAGGCCAGCTCGCCGCGCTCGGCCGCTTGCCGCGCGCCGGGCACATGGTCCAGCATCCACTGCAGTTTGGTGCCGGAGAAGTAGGCGTCCACCAGCAGGCCGGTCTTGGCCTGGATGGTGGCGGCATGGCCTTGTTCGCGCAGCTGGGCGCAGGCGGGTTCGGCGCGCCGGTCCTGCCACACGATGGCGTGGTGCACGGGCTGGCCGGTCTGGCGGTGCCACAGCACGGTGGTCTCGCGCTGGTTGGTGATGCCGACAGCGCGTATGTCGCTGGCCGCAATGCCCGCCTTGGCCAGCGCATCGCGTGCGGTGGCGAGCTGGGTGCGCCAGATCTCCAGCGGGTCGTGCTCCACCCAGCCGGGCTGGGGGTAGATCTGCGGCAGCTCCAGCTGCGCCTGCGCCACGATGTGGCCGCTTTCGTCAAAAACGATGCTGCGGGAGCTGGAGGTGCCTTGGTCGAGAGCGAGCAGGTAGGTCATGAGGGCAAAGGATAGGTGAAGCTACGCAGCTACCGTGCAGATGACTTCAGCATCTTGCAGAAGGGCCGGGAAGGGCTCGGGCGGCGGTGCGTCGGTGAACAGGCGGTCGATCTGCGCCAGCGTGGCCAGTTGCACCATCGCCGGGCGGTTGAATTTGCTGAAGTCGGCCGCCAGCCAGACCTCCCGCGCGTGCTCGATGATGGTTTGCGCCACCTTCACCTCGCGGTAGTCGAAGTCGCGCAGCGACCCGTCCGGCTCGATGCCTGAAATGCCGATGAGCGCAATGTCCACCTTGAACTGGCGGATGAAGTCCACCGCCGCTTCGCCCACGATGCCCCGGTCACGGGCGCGCACCACGCCGCCGGCCACGATGACCTCGCACTCGGGGTTGCCGCTCAGGATCGCGGCCACATTGAGGTTGTTGGTGATCACGCGCAGGCCCCGGTGGTGCAGCAGCGCCTTGGCAATGGCCTCGGTGGTGGTGCCGATGTTCAGGATCAGCGAGCAGTCGTTGGGCACCTGTTCGGCCACGGCGCGCGCAATGCGCGCTTTGCCTTCGGCATGCAGGTTTTCGCGCTGGGTGTGCGCCAGGTTCTCCACCGTGGAGCTGGGCACGCGCACGCCGCCATGAAAGCGCGTGAGCAGTCCCGACTCCGCCAGGCGCTGCACATCTCGGCGCACCGTCTGCAGCGTGACCCCCAGGGTGTCGGCAAGTTGTTCCACCGTGGCGGACTTGCGCGCGCGCACTTCTTCGAGGAGTTGGAGTTGGCGGGGATTGGTGTTCACGGTGGGGTGTTGTGCGCAGTGTTATGTCACCGAATCGTAACGAATCTGAAACATTCGCTTTGGTGCCCGGTGGCACGCTAAAGACTGTAAATCGAACAAAAACGAATTGATTAAGGGTAAACCTTGATTCGATTCGAACAAAAAGGAACAAAAATGAAAAAGATCGAAATTTGAGGGCTGCCGTGCGTGTGTGCAGCCCTTTCACACAGGCCTCAGGGCCGGAAGAGGATGCTTCATGCAGCTGGCGTTGGACGGCATCAGCAAAAAAGTCGGGGCGCAGACCTGGCTGTACGACATGAACCTGTCGCTGCAGCCCAATGCCGTGACGGTATTGCTGGGAGCGACCCAGGCGGGCAAGACCAGCCTGATGCGCATCATGGCCGGGCTGGATACGCCCACGTCGGGCACCGTCAAGGTCGATGGTGTGGATGTGACTGGCATGCCCGTGCGCGACCGCAATGTGGCCATGGTGTACCAGCAGTTCATCAACTACCCCTCGATGAAGGTGGCGGCCAACATTGCGTCGCCCCTGAAGCTGCGCGGTGAAAAGAACATCGACGCCAGGGTGCGTGAGATTGCGAGCCGCCTGCACATCGACATGTTTCTGGATCGTTACCCGGCCGAACTCTCCGGCGGGCAGCAGCAGCGTGTGGCGCTGGCGCGTGCGCTGGCCAAGGGTGCGCCGCTGATGCTGCTGGACGAGCCGCTGGTGAACCTGGACTACAAGCTGCGCGAAGAACTGCGCGAGGAGCTGACCCAGCTGTTTGCTGCCGGCCAGTCCACCGTGGTCTATGCCACCACCGAGCCGGGCGAGGCCCTGCTGCTGGGCGGCTACACCGCAGTGCTCGACGAAGGTCAGTTGCTGCAGTACGGCCCCACCGCCGAGGTGTTCCATTCCCCCAATTCGCTGCGTGTGGCGCGCGCTTTCAGCGACCCGCCCATGAACCTCATTGCTGCCTCGGCGGCCCCTTCCGGGGTGCGTCTGCAGGGTGGGGTGGAGCTGGCGGTGCATCTGCCGCAAGGGGTGGCCACGGCTGCAGGGCTCACCGCAGGCGTGCGCGCCAGTGCGCTGCGCGTGGTGGCCCGCCCGGGTGACATCAGCGTGGGCGGAGTGGTCGAGCTGGCCGAAATTTCGGGCTCTGACACCTTTGTGCACGCGGCCACACCCTGGGGTGACCTGGTGGCGCAGCTGACCGGTGTGCATTACTTTGAACTGGGCACGCCCATCACGCTGCACCTGGACCCTGCCCAGGTTTATGTGTTTGGTGCCGACGGCCGACTGGCATGGGCGCCCGCACGGCCCGCTACTGCACAAGGAGGGCGCTGACATGGCCCGCATCAGCCTGGACTTGGCGCATTCGTACAAGCCCAACCCGCAGCAGGACGGCGACTACGCGCTGCTGCCTTTGAAGATGGAGTTCGAGGACGGTGGTGCCTATGCGCTGCTCGGCCCCTCGGGCTGTGGCAAGACCACCATGCTCAACATCATGTCGGGCCTGCTCGTACCGTCGCACGGCAAGGTGCTGTTTGACGGGTGTGACGTGACGCGCGCCAGCCCCCAGGAGCGCAACATTGCCCAGGTGTTCCAGTTCCCGGTGATCTACGACACCATGACGGTGGCCGAGAATCTGGCCTTCCCGCTGCGCAACCGCAAGGTGCCCGAGGACCAGATCAAGCAGCGTGTGGGCGTGATCGCCGAGATGCTGGAAATGAGCGGCCAGCTCAACCAGCGCGCGGCAGGCCTCGCGGCCGACGCCAAGCAGAAGATCTCGCTGGGCCGTGGACTGGTGCGCGCCGATGTGGCGGCCGTGCTGTTCGACGAGCCGCTCACGGTGATCGACCCGCACCTCAAGTGGCAGCTGCGCCGCAAGCTCAAGCAGATCCACCACGAACTCAAGCTCACGCTGATCTACGTGACCCACGACCAGGTGGAGGCGCTGACCTTTGCCGACCAGGTGGTAGTGATGACGCGCGGCAAGGCCGTGCAGGTGGGGTCGGCCGATGCCTTGTTCGAGCGGCCCGCGCACACTTTTGTGGGGCACTTCATTGGCTCGCCGGGCATGAACTTCTTGCCTGCGCACAGCGAGGGCGACAGCCTCACTGTGGCCGGGCACCGCCTGGCCAGCCCCGTGGGCCGTGCGCTGCCAAACGGTGTCCTGCAGGTCGGCATCCGGCCCGAATACTTGGCGCTGGCCCAGCCGCAGCAGCCGGGCGCATTGCCTTGCAACGTGGTGCAAGTGCAGGACATCGGCACCTACCAGATGCTGACCGCCAAGGTGGGCGAGCACACCGTCAAGGCGCGCTTCACGCCCGAGACGCGGCTGCCATCGGCCGGTGACACGGCATGGCTGCAGGTGCTGGGAACCCACACCTGCTTCTACCAGAACGAGCAGTTGCTGACCGCGGAGGTCGCCCTATGAGCGCCGCCCGGCCGCCCGAAGGCGCTCAGAACCGCAGTGCGCAGCACGGAGGTTTCCAATGAGTACCACGACCAAACCCGTGAACCAGAAGGCCTGGTTCCTGATCCTGCCCGTGATTTTGTGTGTGGCCTTCTCGGCCATCCTGCCGCTGATGACGGTGGTGAACTACTCGGTGCAAGACATCATCAGCCCCGAGCGCCGTGTCTTCGTGGGCACGGAATGGTTCGTACAGGTGATGCGCGACGAGGAACTGCACGCCGCGCTGCTGCGCCAGCTCACCTTCTCGCTGGCTGTGCTGGCGGTGGAGATTCCGCTGGGCATCCTGCTGGCACTGTCCATGCCTGCTAAGGGCTGGAAGTCGTCCGCCGTGCTGGTGGTGGTGGCGCTGTCGTTGCTGATCCCCTGGAACGTGGTGGGCACCATCTGGCAGATCTATGGCCGTGCCGACATCGGCCTCATGGGCAGGCTGCTGCAAGAGGTGGGCATCGAATACAGCTACACCGGCAACGCCACGCAGGCCTGGCTCACGGTGCTGCTGATGGATGTGTGGCACTGGACGCCGCTGGTCGCGCTGCTGGCCTTTGCCGGGTTGCGCTCCATCCCCGACGCGTACTACCAGGCGGCACGCATCGATGGCGCCAGCAAGTTCGCGGTGTTCCGCTACATCCAGCTGCCCAAGATGCGTGGCGTGCTGATGATTGCGGTGCTGCTGCGCTTCATGGACAGCTTCATGATCTACACCGAGCCGTTCGTGCTGACCGGCGGCGGACCGGGCAATGCCACCACCTTCTTGAGCCAGTACTTGACGACCAAGGCCGTGGGCCAGTTCGACCTGGGCCCTGCCGCAGCGTTTTCGCTGATCTATTTCTTCATCATCCTGCTGCTGTGCTTCATCCTCTATAACTGGATGCAGCGCGTGGGTACCGCCAGCAACGAAGGAGCCGGCCATGAATGAAAAGCGCTTCCAGAAGCGGTCGATCTTCCTTGTTGTCTACCTGCTGTTCGCGCTGTTGCCCATCTACTGGATGGTCAACATGAGCTTCAAGACGAACGAGGAGATTCTTTCGACCTTCACGTTCTTTCCCCAGCACTTCACCTGGGCCAACTACAAGACCATCTTCACGGACGAGTCCTGGTATTCGGGCTATATCAACAGCCTTATCTATGTGGGCATCAACACGGTGATCTCGCTCACCGTGGCGCTGCCCGCTGCTTATGCCTTCAGCCGCTATCAGTTCCTGGGCGACAAGCATGTGTTCTTCTGGCTGCTGACCAACCGCATGACGCCACCCGCCGTGTTCCTGCTGCCGTTCTTTCAGCTTTACACCACCGTGGGGCTGATGGACACGCACATTGCCGTGGCACTGGCGCACCTGCTGTTCAACGTACCGCTGGCGGTGTGGATTCTGGAAGGCTTCATGAGCGGTATTCCGCGCGAGATCGATGAGACGGCCTATATCGATGGCTACAGCTTTCCGCGCTTTTTCATGACCATTTTCCTGCCGCTCATCAAGGCTGGTGTGGGCGTGGCAGCGTTCTTCTGCTTCATGTTCAGCTGGGTAGAACTGCTGCTGGCGCGCACGCTGACCAGCGTGAATGCCAAGCCCATCGTGGCCACCATGACGCGCACGGTGAGCGCCTCGGGCATGGACTGGGCGACGCTGGCCGCCGCTGGCGTGCTGACCATCGTGCCGGGTGCGATCGTGATCTGGTTTGTTCGCCACTACATCGCAAAAGGCTTTGCGATGGGGCGGGTTTGAGGAGGCAGCGACATGTTTGACTGGATGGCCTGGACGCTGCCCGTGGCGGTGTTCTTCATTTGCATCGTGCTGATGCTGATCGGTATGACAGTGTGGGAGATCAAGTCGCCCACAACGATGCGCAAGGGTTTTTTGCCGCTGGAGACGACGCGCGGTGATCGGCTGTTCATTGGGCTGTTGTCGGCGGCCTACGTGAATCTGATTTTTGTCGGCGTCAGCGGCAAGCTGGCCCAGTGGTTCAGCCTGCAGGGCGACCCGTCGATCTGGATCAGCTTTGTGTTGTCGATGGCGCTGCTGCTGCTCATCCTGCGCAAGGGGTGAGGTGTTTGCAGGCAGCCTTGGTTTCAATGGTTCCCGTCGCGCGGCTCAACCCTTCCCCGGAGCCGCGTGACCCTTGCATCCAAAGGGGAGATGACTATGAGGAGACAGGCACTATGAAGACGCGGTACACAGCGCTGGCACTGGCAGTGGCGGTCATGACGGGTCAGGCCGCCATGGCGGGCGAGGCGGAGGCCAAAAAATGGATCGACACCGAGTTCCAGCCCTCCACGCTGAGCAAAGACCAGCAGATGGCCGAAATGAAGTGGTTCATGGACGCGGCCAAGAAGCTGCAGGCCAAGGGTGTGAAGGAAATCTCGGTGGTGTCCGAGACCATCACCACCCACGAATACGAATCCAAGACGCTTGCCAAGGCGTTTGAGGAAATCACTGGCATCAAGGTCAAGCACGACCTTATCCAGGAAGGCGACGTGGTCGAGAAGCTGCAGACCTCCATGCAGTCTGGCAAGTCCATCTATGACGGCTGGATCTCGGACTCGGACCTGATCGGAACGCACTACCGCTACGGCAAGATCATGAATCTGACCGACTACATGGGCGGTGCAGGCAAGGAGTGGACCAACCCCGGCATCGACATCAAGGACTACATCGGCACCAAGTTCACGACCGGGCCAGACGGCAAGCTGTACCAGTTGCCCGACCAGCAGTTCGCCAACCTGTACTGGTTCCGTGCCGACCTGTTCGACCGGAAGGACATCAAGGACAAGTTCAAGGCCAAGTACGGCTACGACCTGGGTGTGCCGCTCAACTGGAGCGCCTATGAGGACATCGCCGAGTTCTTCACCAACGACGTGAAGAACATCGACGGCAAGCCCATCTATGGCCACATGGACTATGGCAAGAAGGACCCATCCCTGGGCTGGCGTTTCACCGACGCATGGCTGTCCATGGCGGGCTCTGCCGACATCGGCGCGCCCAACGGCCTGCCGATCGACGAATGGGGCATCCGCGTGGCGGACGACAAGTGCACTCCCGTGGGCGCCAGCGTGGCCCGTGGCGGTGCGACCAACTCGCCCGCAGCCGTGTATGCGCTGACCAAGTATGTGGACTGGATGAAGAAGTACGCGCCCAAGGAAGCCACGGGCATGACCTTCGGCGAAGCCGGCCCCGTGCCCGCACAAGGTCAGATCGCGCAGCAGATCTTCTGGTACACCGCCTTCACGGCCGACATGACCAAGCCCGGCCTGCCCGTGGTGAATGCTGACGGCACGCCCAAGTGGCGCATGGCCCCCGGCCCCAACGGCCCCTACTGGAAGCAGGGCATGCAGAACGGCTACCAGGACGTGGGCTCCTGGACCTTCTTCAAGGACCATGACGCCAACAAGACGGCTGCCGCCTGGCTGTACGCCCAGTTCGTGACGGCCAAGACCACGTCGCTCAAGAAAACGCTGACGGGCCTGACCCCGATCCGCGAGAGCGACATCCAGTCCAAGGCCATGACGGACGCCGCCCCCAAGCTCGGCGGCCTGGTCGAGTTCTACCGCAGCCCGGCGCGCGTGGCATGGTCACCTACCGGCACCAATGTGCCCGACTACCCCAAGCTGGCCCAGTTGTGGTGGAAGAACGTGGCGCAGGCGGTCACGGGTGAGAAGACTCCCCAGGGCGCCATGGACACCCTGGCCGACGAGATGGACCAGGTGATGGCCCGTCTGGAACGCGCAGGCATGGCCCACTGCGCGCCCAAGCTCAACCCCAAGAGCGACCCCAACAAGTGGCTGAGCGACAAGCAGGCGCCCTGGAAGAAGCTGGCGAATGAGAAGCCAAAGGGCGAAACCATTGCCTACGACAAGCTGCTGCAGGCGTGGAAGGACGGCAAGACGCGCTGATCCACAGATCAAGGTGTGGTTGCAACCACCATTGATCGGCAGCCAGGGCTCACAAGGTCTCTGGCTGCCTTTTTTGCTCGATACCGCCCTCGGCACCTGTGCGGCTGCGGGGCGGGTTCTCACCCCGGGAGTGTCAGGAATTCAAGGGTAAACCCTTGGTTTCTACTCCGCCCATGGACAATCACCCCATGACCATTGCCACCGCACCCCTTCCTACACGGCGCGCCGACCTCCTGGCTCGCCTCGCCCAGCCGCACCAGTATGACCTCGCCGTGATCGGCGGTGGCGCGACGGGCCTGGGGGTGGCGCTGGATGCCGCGGCGCGCGGCTTCAGCGTCGTGCTGGTGGATTCACACGATTTCGCCAAAGGAACCTCGTCCCGGGCCACCAAGCTGGTGCATGGCGGGGTCCGTTACCTGGCTCAGGGCAACATCGCGTTGGTGCGCGAGGCGCTGCATGAACGCACCACGCTGCTGCACAACGCGCCCCATCTGGCGCAACCGCTGCCCTTTGTGATGCCGTCGTACCGTTTCTGGGAAACACCCTTCTATGGCATCGGGCTGATGATGTATGACGCGCTTGCAGGCAAGGCTGGCCTGGGCGCTACGGAGTTTCTGGGGCGCGCTCGCACCCTGCAATGTCTGCCCACCGCCCGTACCGAGGGGCTCAAGGGCAGTGTCAAATATTGGGACGGCCAGTTCGATGACGCTCGCCTGGCCTTGGCGCTGGCGCGCACGGCCGCCAGCCTGGACGCTTTGGTTGTCAATTACTGTCCTGCACGGTCGCTGGTTCACGAGGCTGGCAAGGTCGTGGGTTTTGTCTGCGAGGACGCGGACAGCGGCCAGCAATTCACGGTGCGCGCTCGGTCGGTGGTCAATGCCACGGGCGTGTGGGTGGACACCCTGCGCCAGATGGACGGCGAAGCCATCGGTCGGCCTGTCAAGCCCATGGTGGCGCCCAGCCAGGGGGTGCACATTGTGGTGGACCGGGAGTTCTTGCCGTCCGACCACGCGCTGATGGTGCCCAAGACGGCCGATGGCCGCGTGCTGTTTGCGGTGCCTTGGCTGGGCAAACTCATTCTGGGCACCACCGACAGCCCGCGCCAGGATGTGGTGCGCGAGCCTGAGCCCTTCCGGGAGGAAGTGCGGTTCATCCTGGAGGAATCCGCGCGCTACCTGACCCGCGCGCCCCGCGTCGAGGACATCCGTAGCATCTGGGTGGGCTTGCGTCCGCTGGTCAAGCCGCAGGACGACGACGGCGACAACACCAAGAAGATCAGCCGGGAGCACACCGTGCTGGCCAGCCGCAGTGGCCTGATCACCGTGACGGGTGGAAAATGGACCACCTACCGGGCAATGGCCGAAGATGTGTTGCAAAAATGCTTCACCACGGGGCTGTTGCCTGAAAAACCAGCTGGGGTGACCAATCATCTTCCGTTGGTGGGAACTCCTCGGGAGCCCGTACAGCACCGCATCAGCGATGCCCAAGGACTGCACTCTTACGGCACGGAAGCGGCTGAGGTGCGGGCAATGCCCGGAGCGCAGACGGATCTCGGGGGCGGCCTGACGGAGGCAATGGTGCGCTTTGCGGCCCGTTACGAATACGCCTGTACGGTGGAAGATGTGCTGGCGCGGCGTTCGCGTCTGCTGTTCCTGGATGCCCGCAAGGCGATTGAGCTGGCGCCGGTTGTCGCAGGCCTCCTGCGCGAGGAGCTAGGCGCCGATCCGCAACTGGAGGCCTTTCTGGCCCTGGCGCAACAGTATCTGCATGTGCCCACATAACACGCGCTTGACTTCCTAAAAGTCTTTTGCAATAATCGAGGGCTTCGCGTTTCATACGTGAAGTTTCTGCCCAGCGGGAAGTGCTGCAAATGGTTTGCGGTGCGGACGACGGGCCCAAGACTGACTGGCTGATTTGCAGCCCTTGAGAAGTTCTCTGGGGCTGTCGTCTTCTGGTGCAAGTTGGGAATATTGAAATGATCCAGACAGAATCTCGGTTAGAGGTTGCCGACAATACCGGCGCCAAGTCCGTCCTTTGCATCAAGGTGCTGGGTGGCTCGAAGCGTCGCTATGCAAGCGTTGGCGACATCATCAAGGTGAGCATCAAAGAAGCCGCTCCACGTGGCCGCGTCAAAAAAGGCGAGGTTTACAGCGCAGTGGTGGTTCGCACGGCGAAGGGTATTCGTCGCGGCGACGGTTCGCTCGTCAAATTCGATGGCAACGCCGCAGTGTTGCTGAATGCAAAGTTGGAGCCTATCGGCACCCGTATCTTTGGACCCGTGACGCGTGAACTGCGTACCGAGAAGTTCATGAAGATCGTGTCTCTGGCTCCTGAAGTTCTCTAAGGACGCGCCATGAACAAGATTCGCAAGGGCGACGAAGTCATCGTGCTGACCGGCCGTGACAAGGGCAAGCGCGGCACGGTGTCGCTGCGCAAAGATGACTCCTACGTGGTCATCGATGGCATCAACCTGGTCAAGAAGCACGCCAAGCCAAACCCCATGAAGGGTACGACGGGCGGCATCGTTGAAAAGTCCATGCCAATTCATCAGTCCAACGTGGCCATCTTCAATGCCGCTACGGGCAAGGCTGATCGCGTGGGCATCAAGGTGCAGGCTGACGGTTCGCGCATTCGCGTGTTCAAGTCCAGCGGCGCTGAAATCAAGGCGGCCTAAGGGGTAAACATGGCACGACTCCAAGAAATTTACCGCGACAAGATCGCTCCCGAGCTGACCAAGCAGTTCGGTTACACCTCGCCGATGCAGGTTCCCCGTCTGACCAAGATCACGCTGAACATGGGCGTGAGCGAAGCAGTCTCGGACAAGAAGGTGATGGACAACGCTGTGGCCGATCTGACCAAGATTGCTGGTCAGAAGCCTGTGGTGACCAAGGCCAAGAAGGCTATCGCTGGTTTCAAGATCCGCGAAGGTCAGGCCATTGGCTGTATGGTCACGTTGCGTGGCGTGCAGATGTATGAGTTCCTGGATCGTTTCGTGACCGTGGCGCTGCCCCGCGTTCGTGACTTCCGTGGTATCTCCGGTCGCGCCTTCGATGGCCGTGGCAACTACAACATCGGCGTCAAAGAACAGATCATCTTCCCTGAAATTGAGTACGACAAGGTTGACGCCCTGCGCGGTCTCAATATCAGCATCACCACGACGGCCAAGTCCGACGAAGAAGCCAAGGCGCTTCTCGCTGGTTTCCGTTTCCCGTTCAAGAACTGAGGCGAAGCATGGCTAAAGTAGCTTTGATCCAGCGCGAACTGAAGCGCGAAAAACTGGCAGCCAAGTACGCAACCAAGTATGCGGAACTGAAGGCAATCGCTGGCGATGCCAAGCGCAGCGACGAAGAGCGTGATGCAGCCCGCCTGGGCCTGCAAAAGCTCCCGCGCAACGCAAACCCCACACGTCAGCGTAACCGTTGCGAAATCACCGGTCGTCCACGTGGCACCTTCCGTCAATTCGGTCTGGCTCGCGCCAAGATCCGCGAACTGGCTTTCAATGGCGACATCCCAGGTGTCACCAAGGCCAGCTGGTAAGCAGGCAGGAGAGATTAAACATGAGCATGAGTGATCCCATCGCTGACTTGCTGACCCGCATCCGTAATGCACAGATGGTCTCCAAGGCCACGGTTCTGGTGCCATCTTCCAAAGTGAAGATCGCCATCGCCCAGGTGCTGAAGGACGAAGGTTATATCGACGGCTTCCAGGTCAAGACCGAAGCTGGCAAGTCCGAACTCGAAATTGCCCTGAAGTATTACGCAGGCCGTCCAGTGATTGAGCGCATCGAGCGCGTCAGCCGCCCTGGTCTGCGTGTCTACAAAGGCCGTGATTCCATTCCACAAGTCATGAACGGTCTGGGTGTGGCAATTGTCACAACGCCCAAGGGCGTGATGACCGATCGCAAGGCGCGCGCTACCGGTGTCGGTGGCGAAGTGCTCTGCTACGTGGCCTAACCCGCGGCATTGAGGAGAAACTGAAATGTCCCGAGTAGGAAAAATGCCCGTGACCATCCCCGCAGGTGTGGATGTGTCCGTGAAGAGTGACCAGATCTCCGTGAAGGGTTCTGGCGGCACCCTGTCGCTGGCGCAAAACGCGCTGGTGAAGGTGTCCAGCAATGAAGGCAAGCTCAGCTTTGAGCCTGCCAATGATTCCCGCGAAGCCAATGCCATGAGCGGCACGATTCGCCAGTTGGTCAACAACATGGTGGTCGGCGTCAGCAAGGGTTTCGAAAAGAAGCTGAGCTTGGTAGGCGTGGGTTACAAGGCTGCTGCAGCCGGTTCCAAGCTGAACCTGGCCGTCGGCTATTCGCACCCGGTCAACATCGAGATGCCCGCTGGTATCACGGTTGCCACCCCTACCCCTACTGAAGTGGTGATCAAGGGTGCTGATCGTCAACGCGTCGGTCAGATCGCCGCTGAGATCCGTGCTGTTCGTCCACCCGAGCCCTACAAGGGCAAGGGCATCCGCTACGCGGACGAAAAGATCACGATCAAAGAGACCAAGAAGAAATAAGGAGCTGCAACATGTTGACCAAGAAAGAGCAGCGTCTTCGTCGTTCGCGCCAGACCCGCATCCGCATTGCACAGCAAGGCGTGGCGCGACTGACCGTGAACCGTACGAACCTCCATATCTACGCCAGTGTGATCTCCGGCGACGGCAGCAAGGTGCTGGCAAGCGCTTCGACGGCAGAAGCCGACGTGCGCAAGTCGCTCGGCGGTTCGGGCAAGGGTGGCAATGCCGCTGCAGCCCAGATCATCGGCAAGCGTATCGCTGAAAAGGCGAAAGCTGCAGGTGTCGAGAAGGTTGCATTTGATCGCGCAGGCTTTGCTTACCACGGTCGCGTCAAGGCTTTGGCCGACGCAGCCCGTGAAGCCGGCCTGCAGTTCTAAGCGGAGCGGAATAAAAAATGGCTAAATTTCAACCCAAAGTGCAAGACGAAGGTCGTGACGACGGTCTGCGCGAAAAAATGATCGCGGTCAACCGCGTGACCAAAGTCGTGAAGGGTGGCCGTATTCTCGGTTTCGCCGCACTGACTGTGGTTGGCGATGGTGACGGCCGCGTGGGCATGGGTAAGGGCAAGTCCAAGGAAGTGCCTGCTGCTGTGCAAAAGGCGATGGAAGAAGCCCGCCGCAACATGGTCAAGGTGTCCCTGAAGAACGGCACCATCTATCACAACGTGACCGGCCACCATGGCGCGGCAGTGGTGATGATGGCTCCCGCACCCAAGGGTACCGGTATCATCGCTGGCGGCCCTATGCGCGCAGTCTTTGAAGTACTGGGTGTGACCGACATCGTGGCCAAGAGCCATGGTTCGTCCAACCCCTACAACATGGTCCGTGCTACCTTTGACGCGCTCGTCAATTCGACGACTCCGTCGAACGTTGCAGCCAAGCGCGGCAAGACAGTCGAAGACATCTTCGCCTGAACCGGAGCCTGAATATGACAACGCAACAAACCGTCAAGATTCAACTGGTGCGCAGCCCGATCGGCACCAAGGAATCGCACCGCGCCACCGTCCGTGGCCTGGGTCTGCGCAAGCTGAACAGCGTCAGCGAATTGAAGGATTCGCCCGAAGTTCGCGGCATGATTAACAAGATCAGCTACCTGGTCAAAATCGTCTGAGAGATAGATCATGGAACTCAATAGCATCAAGCCCGCAGACGGCGCCAAGCATGCCAAGCGCCGCGTAGGCCGTGGTATCGGCTCCGGCCTGGGCAAGACCGCTGGCCGTGGTCACAAGGGCCAAAAGTCCCGCTCTGGTGGCTACCACAAGGTAGGCTTCGAAGGCGGTCAAATGCCGCTGCAACGTCGCTTGCCCAAGCGCGGCTTCAAGTCGCACCTGCTCAAGTTCAATGCAGAAGTTACGCTGACGGCGCTGGACCAACTGGGCCTGGCCGAAGTGGATGTGCTGGCACTGAAGCAAGCTGGTCTGGTGGGCGAGCTGGCCAAGGTGGTCAAGGTCATCAAGAGCGGTTCCCTGAGCAAGGCAGTCAAGCTGTCTGGCGTGGGTGCTACGGCTGGTGCCAAGGCAGCCATCGAAGCTGCTGGCGGCAGCGTCGCCTGAGTGTGGCACTGAAGGAAGGCATCTGTGGCTACTAGCGCGGCTCAAATTGCAAAGACCGGAAAATTCGGCGACCTGCGTCGTCGTCTGGTTTTTCTGTTGCTGGCGCTGGTCGTATACCGCATAGGGGCTCATATCCCTGTGCCTGGTATCGATCCAGCCCAACTTCAGCAGCTGTTCAGTGGCCAGCAGGGCGGCATCCTGAACCTGTTCAACATGTTTTCGGGTGGCGCGCTGTCGCGTTTTACAGTGTTCGCACTGGGGATCATGCCGTACATCTCTGCATCGATCATCATGCAGCTGATGACCTACGTGCTGCCCGCGTTTGAGCAGTTGAAGAAGGAAGGCGAAGCTGGTCGCAGGAAGATCACGCAATACACCCGTTACGGAACCCTGGGCCTGGCCCTGTTCCAGTCTCTGGGTATTGCAGTGGCTCTCGAAAGCTCTGCTGGCTTGGTTCTGAGCCCCGGTTTTGGCTTCCGCCTCACTGCGGTGGTCAGTTTGACGGCCGGAACCATGTTTCTGATGTGGTTGGGTGAGCAGATCACCGAACGTGGTCTGGGCAACGGGATTTCGATCCTGATCTTCGGTGGTATCGCCGCCGGGTTGCCCAGTTCGATCGGCGGTCTTCTGGAGCTGGTTCGTACTGGCGCGATGAGCATCCTGGCAGCCATCTTCATCGTTATCGTGGTGGGTCTGGTGACTTACTTCGTGGTGTTTGTGGAGCGTGGTCAGCGCAAGATCCTGGTGAACTATGCACGGCGACAAGTCGGCAACAAGGTGTATGGCGGTCAATCGTCGCACTTGCCCTTGAAGCTGAACATGGCTGGTGTGATTCCTCCGATCTTCGCGTCGTCGATCATCTTGCTGCCTGCGACTGTGGTGAACTGGTTCAGTGCTGGTGAATCGATGCGTTGGCTCAAGGACATCTCGGGTGCACTGACTCCAGGTCAGCCGATCTATGTGATGTTCTATGCCGCTGCGATCATCTTCTTCTGCTTCTTCTACACGGCGTTGGTGTTCAACAGCCGCGAGACAGCAGACAACCTGAAGAAGAGTGGCGCGTTCATCCCAGGCATTCGTCCCGGTGAACAAACTGCCCGTTACATCGACAAGATTCTGGTTCGCCTGACCTTGGCCGGTGCCGTGTACATCACCTTCGTGTGTCTGTTGCCGGAGTTTTTGATCCTGAAGTAC
Source organism: Acidovorax sp. HMWF018 (assembly GCF_003061035.1). Classification (NCBI taxonomy): domain Bacteria; kingdom Pseudomonadati; phylum Pseudomonadota; class Betaproteobacteria; order Burkholderiales; family Comamonadaceae; genus Acidovorax; species Acidovorax sp. HMWF018. Next base: position 6,374 of record NZ_QAIM01000123.1, on the reverse strand, counting down.
AACGTACCGTTTTACTTTGGTGGAACTTCCCTGCTGATCATCGTGGTGGTGACTATGGACTTCATGGCCCAGGTCCAGAATTACATGATGTCGCAACAGTACGAATCGCTGCTCAAGAAGGCGAACTTCAAAGGCAGTGCAGGCGGTTGACATCACGAGGGCAGCGCCCAGCGCTGCCTGCAAAGAGTTGGATATCGGTTGAGTTGGCGCCCCACGATTTTTCGCGGGCACAAATTGTGTTCCGTGCGAAGCAGCCGGGACGGATGGAAAAGTTTTAGGAGAATGCAATGAGAGTTTCGGCTTCGGTCAAAAAAATCTGCCGCAACTGCAAGATCATCCGCCGCAAGGGTGTGGTGCGCGTGATCTGCACGGATCTGCGTCACAAGCAGCGCCAAGGTTGATTGGAAAGTATTAGAGGACGCATATGGCACGTATCGCTGGCATTAACATTCCGCCGCACAAGCACGCGGAAATCGGTTTGACCGCCATTTTTGGCATTGGTCGCACCCGCGCTCGCAAGATCTGCGAAGCAACTGGTATCGCTTACTCCAAGAAGATCAAGGATCTGACGGATGGCGATCTGGAAAAAATTCGCGAGCAAATCGAGCAGTTCACCATTGAAGGTGATCTGCGCCGCGAAACCACGATGAACATCAAGCGTTTGATGGACATCGGCTGCTATCGTGGCTTCCGCCATCGCCGCGGTCTGCCAATGCGTGGTCAGCGCACCCGTACCAATGCTCGCACTCGCAAGGGTCCGCGCAAGGGTGCAGCTGCACTGAAGAAATAAAGATTGAAAGATCATCATGGCTAAGTCTCCTGCCAATAACGCAGCTCAGCGCGTTCGCAAGAAGGTCCGGAAGAATGTTTCGGACGGCATTGCACACGTGCACGCCTCGTTCAACAACACCATCATCACGATCACCGACCGTCAGGGCAACGCTCTGTCATGGGCTTCGTCCGGTGGCCAAGGTTTCAAGGGTTCGCGCAAGTCCACCCCATTCGCAGCCCAGGTGGCTTCGGAAGTGGCCGGTCGCGCTGCCATCGATCAAGGTATCAAGAACCTTGACGTTGAAATCAAGGGCCCAGGTCCTGGTCGTGAGTCTTCGGTGCGCGCATTGGGCGCACTGGGCATCCGTATCACATCGATCTCCGATGTGACCCCGGTGCCACACAACGGCTGCCGCCCTCAAAAGCGCCGTCGTATCTAATCTCTCTAAGCCCACCGCCGCCTGTGAACGCGCAAGCGCCTCAGGCGGCTCCCGCAATGGTTTGCGGTAGATGACACAAAGGAAGCTCAAGTGGCACGTTACCTCGGCCCCAAGGCCAAACTCTCCCGCCGTGAAGGCACTGACCTGTTCCTCAAGAGCGCCCGCCGCTCGATCGCTGACAAGTCCAAGTTCGACTCCAAGCCTGGTCAGCACGGCCGCACCTCGGGTGCCCGCACCTCTGACTACGGTCTGCAACTGCGTGAAAAGCAGAAGGTCAAGCGCATGTACGGCGTGCTAGAAAAGCAATTCCGCCGTTACTTCGAAGCCGCCGAAGGCAAGAAGGGCAACACTGGCGCCAATCTGCTGTTCCTGTTGGAATCCCGTCTCGACAACGTCGTGTACCGCATGGGTTTCGGCTCCACTCGCGCTGAAGCGCGCCAGCTGGTGTCGCACAAGGCGATCACCGTGAACGGCAAGTCCGTGAACATCGCTTCGTACCTCGTGAAGACGGGTGACGTGGTGGCCGTGCGTGAAAAGTCCAAGAAGCAAAATCGCGTGGTGGAAGCCCTGCAACTGGCAGCTCAAGTGGGCATGCCCGCATGGGTGGAAGTGAATGCCGAGAAGGCAGAAGGCATCTTCAAGAAGGTGCCAGACCGTGATGAGTTTGGCGCCGACATCAACGAATCGCTGATCGTTGAGTTGTACTCGCGCTAATCGGTCGAGTACGTAATTCAAGAAAACCGTCCCTGAACCGCGAGGCATCGCGGTTTAGGCGCTTCACCAGCCTTACCGGTGTAACGAGCTGGGGGTATTGAGAGGAAGTCTGAATGCAAACCAATTTGCTGAAACCCAAGGCGATCAATGTCGAGCAGCTTGGCCACAACCGTGCCAAGGTCGCACTGGAGCCGTTCGAGCGTGGGTACGGCCACACGCTGGGCAACGCCATTCGGCGCGTCCTGCTCTCGTCCATGGTGGGTTACGCAGCGACGGAAGTCACCATTGCAGGCGTTCTGCACGAGTATTCGTCTATTGACGGTGTTCAAGAGGATGTGGTCAATATCCTGCTGAACCTCAAGGGTGTGGTGTTCAAGCTCCATAACCGCGATGAAGTGACGTTGAGCCTGCGCAAAGATGGCGAAGGTGTGGTCACTGCCCGTGACATCCAGACCCCTCACGACGTGGAAATCGTCAATCCTGATCACGTGATCGCCAACCTGTCTGCTGGCGGGAAGCTGGACATGCAGATCAAGGTAGAGAAGGGTCGCGGCTATGTGCCCGGCAATCTGCGCCGCTATGCCGACGAGTCGACCAAGTCGATTGGCCGCATCGTGCTGGACGCGTCGTTCTCCCCCGTGAAGCGTGTGAGCTACACCGTGGAAAGCGCCCGTGTGGAGCAGCGTACCGACTTGGACAAGCTGGTGGTCGAGATCGAGACCAACGGCGCGATCACTGCCGAAGATGCCGTGCGGGCATCTGCCAAGATCCTGGTGGAACAGCTGGCGGTATTCGCGCAGCTGGAAGGCGGCGAGCTGGCTGCGTTCGACGCACCCGCAGGCCCACGTGGCAATGCAACGTTCGATCCGATCCTGCTGCGTCCTGTGGACGAGCTGGAACTGACCGTGCGTTCTGCCAACTGCCTGAAGGCCGAGAACATCTACTACATCGGTGATCTGATTCAGCGCACCGAGAACGAGCTGCTCAAGACGCCTAACCTCGGCCGCAAGTCGCTCAACGAAATCAAGGAAGTGCTGGCATCGCGTGGCCTCACCTTGGGCATGAAGCTTGAGAACTGGCCGCCAGCAGGTCTGGACAAGCGTTAAGCCAAAGCTATAATCGAAGGCTGCCCAAATTTTGGGCGCCCGGTTTGATGTCCCCCGCAAGGGGGACTTTTCGTTCCCTCAAGGGAACAGTGCCTCGGACAGTACCTGATACGGCTGCCTGATTTAATTACATAGACAGTAGGAAGAAAGCACCATGCGCCACGGACACGGCCTTCGCAAACTCAACCGCACCAGCTCGCACCGCCTCGCGATGCTGCAGAACATGATGAACTCGCTCATCGAGCACGAAGTCATCAAGACCACCGTCCCCAAGGCCAAGGAACTGCGCCGCGTGATCGAGCCCATGATCACCTTGGCCAAGGAAGATTCTGTCGCCAACCGCCGCCTGGCATTCAACCGTCTGCGTGACCGTGACAGCGTGACCAAGCTGTTCAACGACCTCGGCCCGCGTTTCAAGGTGCGTCCTGGCGGTTACACCCGCATTCTGAAGATGGGCTTCCGCGTGGGCGACAATGCGCCTATGGCCCTGGTCGAATTGGTCGATCGTGCTGCAGAAACCGAAAATAATTCGGCAGCAGCTGAATAATAGGGTATAATTTATTTCTTACCGCGCGATGGAGCAGTCTGGTAGCTCGTTGGGCTCATAACCCAAAGGTCGGAGGTTCAAATCCTTCTCGCGCAACCAATAAGATAGCGGTTCTCGCTAACAGTAAACGCCCACTTTATGTGGGCGTTTTTGTTTGTAGCCCAACCATAGCCCATGTATAGCCCAGCGGTAGCCCATCAATTCCAAAGGTGGCCCGCAACTGACCATTGGGCAGCTAAGACTTTCTAGCCCTGAGATTTCATCGTCCCCTCATTTCCCATTCAATGGGTTTGACGCACTTTGCATTTTGGGCTTTTGCTGTCATATGGGTTGTGCTAACTTCCGCAGGGGCGGGCAGGCAGATCGGGCTCCCTTTGGGGAGCCCTTTCAGTTTGTGGACCTCATCTCTGAAAGCAGCTGTAAAACCCTGCGAGATCCAAGCATTCGGGCCAGGAGTGAGAGATGAACGGTGCTCCAATCGGGCTCCGTTTTGTTTGACTCGATTGCTCCTTCTGTGAATCGTTTGTTCTCTTGGCCAGGCCGTGTGCGCCTGGCAGCAGTGCTGGTTCTGTCTCTGGCCGGCGTTGCTCTCCCGAATCTTTCCTGGGCGCGTTCTCCGCAGGTCGACAGTGCGGCGCTGCTCACGCCCTAGCCCACCTCTTTTGCGCAATGCCCGCAGTTATTTGCGAATGGCACACCACCCGCCATCACGCCCCGGCCGCAGTTGCGCGAGCTTTGCTATGAAGCGTTTGCAGTGCTGCACTCCGGCACCACCAAGACACCCGTGTTTGTGGCCCAGCGGTTGAACCGCAAGCTCATTGAGGATGCGGATGAGAAGCGGGCCAAGCGCTTCTTTGCAGATGCGCGCTTGCCCAGTGGCGAGCGGGCGGAGCTGGAGGATTACAAGAACTCTGGCTACTCCCGGGGGCACATGGCACCTGCGGGAGACATGCCGACGCCGACGGCCATGGCGCAGAGCTTCAGTCTCGCGAACATGGTCCCTCAAAACGCTCAGTACAACGGTGGCGCCTGGAACAAGATCGAGCAGGACACGCGGCACTATGTGAAGCGGGCCAAGGGGGATGTGTTTGTGATCACCGGGCCAGTGTTCACGGATGCGGGGCCACGCATCGGAGCCAATGGGGTGAAGGTGCCGACCTATCTGTACAAGCTCGTGTACGACGCGACCACCCAGCGGGCCTGGGCGCACTGGCAGGAGAACCGTGAGGGGGAGACGGTGGGTCGGCCGATCAGCTACCAGGAGCTGGTGAAACGCACGGGAGTGGAGTTTTTGCCAAGAAGTGCACTGCAGCATTGAGTCGCAGCAAGGGCCGTGTCAGCGGCGAGGTTATAAATCGGTCCTTTCCAACCTCTACACGTGAGCATCCATGAACCGCGCAGAACTCGTTGAAATCCTGGCTTCCAAGAATGACTTGTCCAAGACCGCAGCCAATGCGGTGCTGGAGACGCTGATCGACACCATCCAGACCGCCGTCAAGAAGGGCGATGCCGTGCAGCTGGTGGGTTTTGGGACTTTCAAGTCCGCCAAGCGTGCGGCTCGAACGGGCAAGAACCCATCGACTGGTGCTGCATTGAAGATCCCTGCGAGCACGGTGCCGAAGTTTGTGGCGGGTGCCAAGTTCAAGGCGGTGGTGGATCCCAAGGCGGCCAAGCGCAAGGCGGACAAAGCTGGAAAGTAAGTACAGCGTTCTCGGTCAACGCCGGAGCAAACCGCCACGGGCTCAGGCCTTTGGCGGTTTTGTTTTTTACGGAGACGAAGAAGGATTGCGACACCGGCTGTGCACTAGCCCCTAAGTGCGTGTTAAGTGGTCAAAGTTACCATCGGGCATATGAATACGTTTTCCAATGCCTTTCGCGCCGAAGTTGTTCGCATGGCGCGCAAGGAGCTCAAACCTGAACTTCAGGGCATGCGCAAGGCGATCACCGGCCATCGCTCCGAGATTGCGGCGCTGAAGCGGGAAGTGAAGACCCTCACTTCGCAGCTGAAGTCGGCTCAGCGTCAAACCAAGGTTGGGGGTGTGGCTGCACCATCTGATCAACCCAAAGTGTCAAAGCGCGATACGCGCGATGAGTTTGTATTCGCGCCAGAGATGCTGATCCAAATGCGTAATGCATTGGGTGCTACACAACTTCAGATGGCCGCTTTGCTGGCCGTCTCTGCTCTTTCGTACGGGCGGTGGGAGAAAGGCCAGACCCATCCCCGAACCAAGCAGCTGGCGAAGATTGAGGAGGTTGTGCGGATGGGGCCGGTCAAGGCCAAGAAGAAGATGCGTCAGGCAGCGAAGGGCTGAGCTTATTGCGGCGCTGCGCACCGGGCGGCTAGACGTATAGCGGAATCACACCAATTGCCGCGCGAGTTCCATGTACTGATCGGATCGCCATGACACACCCATCTTCCGATAGCCGTATCGATGCTCCAGAGCCCACTTTGGATGAGGCTCTGCGAGGCCGGTTCGACACTGCAGACCAAAAGGCCTACGAGCCAGATGACGGGCCTCTCTCTCCTGCCCAGATCGCGGCACTTCAGGCTGTGGCCGATATGATATGCCCAAGGGGACCATTCTGCGCAGAACCTGTCTTTTCTCTTGAGGAGGAGATGCCTGAAAGGCACTCGCCTACTTAGCTGGGTAGCTAGAAAGAAGCGCCACCTCTCGGTGGATATTTCACGCCAGCGCCTCAGCTGTTAGTGCCAGTGCAAACGTGATCAGCAGTGCCAGTCGAACATTGACCAGGGGCTAAAGCTGGTTCCATTAGAAACCAGCTGTGGATAACTAT
>NZ_QAIM01000653.1:18690-20597 GCF_003061035.1 Acidovorax sp. HMWF018 | reverse complement strand
GGCGATGGAGCGTTGCAGGCGGTCCAGCAGCAGGCGGCGGTTGGGCAGACCCGTGAGCGCGTCGTAGAACGCCAGGCGTTCGATCTCTTGTTCGGCGCGTTTGCGGTCTGTGATGTCGCGGCACACGCCCAGGATGCCCGTCACGCGGCCATGCAGATCGCGGATGGGCGTCTTGATGGTCTCGAACTGGCCCTGGTAGCCGTCTTCGGCGAAGGTGAGCGTTTCCTCATACACCAGCGGCTGCCAGGCCTGCATGGCGCGCTGGTCGTACTTGCGAAAGCGCTCGGCCTCGGCCGCGTTGGTCAGGTCGTAGTCGTTTCGGCCCACCACATCGCGTTCGGGCCGGCCCGCAAAACGCTCGAATACCGGGTTGACCGACAGGTACACCCCGTTGGTGTCCTTCATGAACACCATGTCCGGCATGGCATTGACCACGCTGGCCAGATGCGCCTTCTGCTGGGCCAATTCTTGTTCGATGCGCTTGAGCGCCGTCAAGTCGTAGGCAAACAGCACCACGGCTGCCACCCCTTGCGCCGTCACGCTCTCTGGGGCGATGGTGGTGTGGCGAAACTGTGTGCCGTCAGGGCCGTCAATGCGGTTTTCGAACACCGCGGTCTCGCCCGCAAAGGCTTTTTCAAGATGCGGGTGGATGCGCGCGAACACTTCGGGCGGGATCACATCCTGCAGCCGCTGCCCTTCCAGTGCCTGGGGCGTGGTGTAGAGCCAGCGTGCCTGCTGTTCATTGACGTACAGCACGCGCAAGTCCCGATCAATCCGCGACACACCACCCGGCACATGGCGCAGCGTGTTGGCCATGAGCGCCTGCTGGGCGTGCGCGGCCTCTTCGGCTTGGTGGTGGGCGGTGATGTCGGTCTGCACGCCATCCCACAGCACCCGGCCATCCTGCAGCCGGCGCGGCGACGAACTCAGGTGCATCCAGCGCACCTGGCCGTCGGTGCGGCGCACCCGAAAAACCGCCTCCAGACTGGTCATGGACAGGTAGGACTGGCGCTCTGCCTGCAGCAGGCGATCTATGTCTTCCGGGAGGATCTGCCGGTACAGCACGCGTGGGTCCTGCAACACGTCTTCGACGCGTACCCCGTTCAGCCGTTCGATGGCGTCGCCCATGTGCACAAAATGCACCCGGCCATCCAGCTCGCGCACGATCTGGAACAACACGCTGTGCGGCAGGTTGCGCCCCAGCAATGACAGACGCCCCTCGCTCTCGCGCAACCGGCTCTCGGCCTCCTGGATGCGCGCAAACGGGCGGCGGATGCCTGCATCAAACACCGCCTGGTACAGCAGCGCATACGCCACCACCCGAAAGCCATGGGACAGCACTCCACCCAGCATCGAATGCCCGCCCAGCGCGCCCACCGTGACCTCGCCGCATACGAAAGCTCCGGCCGCCCAGGCAAACAGGCGTTCACGCGGTGCCTCTTCGCTGCGGCTGCGGCGATGCAACACCACAGCGCTGGCGGCCAAGGCCAGGGCGAGCCCCACGGCCACCACCTGGCGCAAGGCACCGTCTGCAGCATGGGCAAACCACTGGGGCAGCGGCCCCAGCGACGACCCTGCGAGCACCAGCGTGACACCCCCCGCCGTTGCCAGCCAGGCGCGGGCCGGCCCGGGGGCAGACAAGCGCGTGGCGGTGAGCCCCAAGGTCAGGGCCTCGGCCACACGCGCCCAACTGCTCAGCCACAACGACATGTCGGCACTGCCCGGCGGCATGTGCACAGGGCCGGAATGCACCAGCACCCCGTGCAGAAAATTGCAGGCCGCCGCTACGCCAAAACCCACCACCAGGACATTGGCGCGCGCCTGCTCCTGCGCCTCCAGGGCGTGCAGGGACACCGACACCACCAGCAGTCCCAGCAGCACCGCCACCAGTTCCAGCAACGGTTCCA
>NZ_QAIM01000653.1:11570-18670 GCF_003061035.1 Acidovorax sp. HMWF018 | reverse complement strand
TGCTGGGCGCCCGCCCCATCCCCCAGCATCTGCGCCAGCGGCACCACGACCAGCGCCAGCACTGCCACCACCAGCACCACGGTAATGGCGGGCGCATCCGACCAGGGCATGCGCGCTGTCGGAGAGCTGTTGGGAGGTGGCATGGACGAAGGGGTGAATGGCAGTGCCAGCGAAATGGCCGCACAACGTCACAAGTGTATCTACGCGTAAGGAAATGACCAGAGCGCTCGCACCATGAAAAACGGGGCCAAAGCCCCGTCCAAGACAACCCGGGACGGCGCTGCGCCCAGGCGTTGCGTGCACGCATCAGCGCAGGGCGCGATGCGGCAAGGAAGAAGGATGCAGCGGGCCCTCAACCCTCCAGCAGCTGGCGCAGCACAAACGGCAAGATGCCCCCGGCCTGGTAGTAGTCCACCTCGATGGGGGTGTCGATGCGCAGGGTCACCGTCACTTCCTGGCGCGTGCCGTCTGCACGGTGAATGACCAGCCTCGCATCGCTCTGTGGCGTGAGTGCGGCATCAGGCACCACATCAATCACCTCATTGCCCGTCAGGCCCAGCGTTTCCCAAGAATCGCCCGCCTTGAACTGCAGCGGCAACACGCCCATGCCAACGAGGTTGGAGCGGTGAATGCGCTCAAAGCTGCGCGCCACCACCGCCTTGATGCCGAGCAGTTGCGTGCCCTTGGCGGCCCAGTCGCGGCTGGAGCCGGTGCCGTACTCTTCGCCCGCAAAAATCACGGTGGGCGTGCCCTGCGCCATGTACTGCATGGCGGCATCAAAGATGAACATCTTCTCGCCCTGCAGCGGACCATCGTTCTGGAACAACGTGACGCCGCCCTCTTCACGCGAGCCATCGGCGGTGGGCGGAATCATCAGGTTCTTGATGCGCACATTGGCAAAGGTGCCGCGCATCATCACGTCATGGTTGCCCCGGCGGGCGCCGTAGCTGTTGAAGTCTGCCTTTTGCACGCCGTGCTGCAACAGCCACTGGCCTGCGGGCGAGCTTTCCTTGATGGAGCCTGCGGGCGAGATGTGGTCGGTGGTGATGGAGTCGCCGAACAGCGCCATGATGCGCGCGCCGTGCACCGCCGACGCGGCCGCAGCGCCTTTGTCGAGCGCAAACTGGGCAAAAAACGGCGGCTCGGCAATGTAAGTGCTGGCGGGCCAGGTGTAGGCCGTGCCACTGACTCCCTTGATCTTCTCCCACAGCTTTCCGGGGTCGGTCGCCACCTTGGCGTAGTTTTCGCGGAAGGCCTTGCCGTTCATGGCGAACTTGAGCAGGGCGTGGACTTCATCGCTGGTGGGCCAGATGTCGCCCAGGTAGATGTCCTTGCCACCCTTGCCCTTGCCCACGGGTTCGGTCATCAGGTCTTTCAGCACCGTGCCCGCGATGGCATACGCCACCACCAGTGGCGGGCTGGCCAGAAAGTTCGCCTTGAGGTTGGGGTGGATGCGCGCCTCGAAGTTGCGGTTGCCCGACAGCACGGCTGCGCAGACCAGATCGTTGCTGGTGATGACCTCGTTCAATTCGGGGGTGAGGTCGCCCGCGTTGCCGATGCAGGTGGTGCAGCCATAGCCCGCCAGCGCAAAGCCCAGCTTTTCCAGGTACGGCAGCAGCCCGGTCTGCGTGAGGTATTCGGTGACGATGCGCGAGCCGGGGGCCAGCGAGGTCTTGATGTGCGGCTGCACCTTGAGGCCTGCCTCCACCGCTTTCTTGGCCAAGAGGCCTGCAGCCAGCAGCACGCTGGGGTTGCTGGTGTTGGTGCAGCTGGTGATGGCGGCAATCAGCACGTCGCCATTGCCCACTGTGGGGTCAGCCCCCTTGGCGGGCAGCGTGGCTGCGCGGGCCTCGCCGTGCGCAGTGGCCAGTGCGGGTTTGTTGGCCTCCATCTCGACCACCGAGCGCGGTGCGCCGGCCGGCGTGGGCTTGCCGTCTGGCGTAGCCTCTTCGGCGACAGCTTCGCCATGGCGGTGGATGTGATGGCGCGTGTGCAGCAGCTCTGCCGGGCGGTTGAAGCCGTTTTGCGCGTTGGGCTTGCTGAACAGCTCAGCGAACTGGCTGCTGACCTTGCCCAGCTCGATGCGGTCTTGCGGGCGCTTGGGGCCCGCCAGGCTGGGGGTGACGCTGCCAAGGTCGAGCTTGACGACCTGCGAGTAGTCGACCTCGCCGGCCAGCGGCACACCAAACAGCCCCTGGGCCTTGAAGTAGGCCTCGAAGGCTTCGATCTCGCCCTTGGTACGGCCCGTGCCCTTGAAGTAGTCGATGGTCTTTTCGTCCACCGGGAAGAAGCCCATGGTGGCGCCGTACTCCGGCGCCATGTTGCCGATGGTGGCGCGGTCGGGCAGCGCCAGGGTGCGCGTGCCTTCGCCAAAGAACTCCACGAACTTGCCCACCACCTTGTGCTGGCGCAGCAGCTCGGTCACGGTGAGCACCAGGTCGGTGGCGGTCACGCCCTCGCGCAGCTGGCCGGTCATCTCAAAGCCCACCACATCGGGCGTGAGGAAGTACACCGGCTGGCCCAGCATGGCGGCCTCGGCCTCGATGCCGCCCACGCCCCAGCCCACCACGCCGATGCCGTTGATCATGGTGGTGTGGCTGTCGGTGCCCACCAGGGTGTCGGGGTAGTAGACGCCATCCTTGCGCTTGTGCACGCCGCGCGCCAGGTATTCGAGGTTGACCTGGTGCACGATGCCAAAGCCCGGGGGCACCACACCAAAGGTGTCAAAGGCCTGCATGCCCCACTTCATGAACTCGTAGCGCTCTTTGTTGCGCTGAAATTCGAGTTTCATGTTCAGGTCGAGCGAATTCTTCTTGCCGTAGTGGTCGACCATGATCGAGTGGTCCACCACCAGGTCCACCGGCACCAGGGGCTCGATCTTCTTGGGGTTCTTGCCCAGCTTGGCGGCCACGCTGCGCATGGCGGCCAGATCGGCCAGCAAAGGCACACCGGTGAAGTCCTGCAGCACCACGCGCGAGACGACAAAAGGGATCTCGTCGGTGCGCGCGGCATTGGGCGCCCAGTGCGCAAGCTGTTGCACATGCTCGGCCGTCACCTTGCGGCCGTCGCAATTGCGCAGCACCGATTCGAGCACGATGCGGATCGACACCGGCAGACGCTGGATCTGCGGAAACTGCTTGGCCAGCGCGGGCAGAGAGTAGAACTTGCCCTCCTTGCCCGACGCTGTTTTGAAGCCCTTGAGCGTGTTGGCAAAGGCGTGGCGTGCGGGTCGGGACGACGGTTTGGCTAGCGGCTTGGACGATGAGGCCATGGCGAACTCCTTGATAAGGCAACAGCGTCTATTCTGGCAGTCCCCCATGACGGCGCAATCGTTGGGGGTATGCCGCTGTGCCCCGCCGCCCTGGCGCAGAGGCTCATACGACGCTCTTTTCACCATTTTTGCGGAGAAACCCGCCCAAGCGCTACATCCTTATGCCTCAATAGCTATCAAATATATAGCGCAAAAAAAACTAAGCAGCAGCCCATGCAGGCAAGCGGCGCACACCCATCCACTGCAGCTCCGCAATGAGCGCCACCGAGACCACGTGCACCACCAGGTACGCCTGACCCAGCAACGTGGGTGCCACGGCGTTACCGAGCAGCAGCACCAGGCTGGCCAACGCCCATCCAAAGTTGGCAGCGATCAGCACCCACAGCCCTCCGCGCGGCATGGTGCGCGCGCGGGCAATGCGGGTGGCCAGTGCTGCGTAGCCCAGCAGCAAAACGCCGGACACCACCAGCAGTCCGTGCGGCAGCCCTAGCCATTCGGCCAGGGACGCCGTCAGCAGCAGATGCAAGGCGCCCAACAGCAGCCCGGTGGACGCATCGAACCAGACCACGGCACGCAAAAGGGAGGGGGAAGACAACAGGTTCAACATGGCAAGCTCCTTGGGGGTTGAAGAAGGCTGCATCGTTGCCGCTGCGGCGCATGGCGTCGATGACATGGCAGGTAATGGCCTGCGGCCTGGTTGGGCCTAGGATGCGAGGCATGACGTCCGCACCCTCCACCCCCTCTCGCCGCACCCCGCGCCATCCGCTGCCGCACCGCAGCGCAGCGGCGGGGCCTGCCAGTTTTGGCGACCACCTGCGCACCTGGCGCCAGCAGCGGCACCTGAGTCAGCTGGAGCTGGCCGACGAGGCAGACATCTCCACGCGGCACGTGAGCTTCATGGAAACCGGCCGCACCAATCCCAGCCGTGACATGGTGCTGCGCCTGTGCGAGCGCCTGGCCATCCCGCTGCGCGAACGCAACGCACTGCTGGTAGCAGCCGGCTACGCCCCCATGTACCGAGAACGCGCGCTGGACGACCCGGCACTGACCGCAGCGCGCCAGGCCGTCGAGCTGGTGCTCAAGGGCCATGAGCCCTGCCCCGCCATCGCACTCGACCGCTGCTGGAACGTGGTGGCTGCCAACCGCGCAGCGCAGGCCTTGCTGGCCGCGCACGTGAGCCCTGAACTGCTCGTGCCCCCCATCAACGTGTTCCGCCTGAGCCTGCACCCCGACGGCCTGGCGTCACGCATCGCCAATCTGGCGCAATGGCGCCACCACCTCTTTGAGCGCCTGCGCCAGCAGATTCATGCCACGGGGGACCCGGCATTGCTGGCCCTGCAGGCCGAACTGCTGGAATACCCCGCGCCCGATGAATCCACACCGCTCGTGATGGCGGGAGAAATGCTGGGTGTGGTGATGCCGTTTTGTTTCAATAGCGTGCACGGCATGCTGTCGCTCATCAGCACCACGACGATATTCGGCACGCCAGTGGATGTGACGCTGCAGGAGTTGGCGGTGGAATCGTTTTTCCCGGCCGACGCATTTACTGCCCAGGTACTGCGGGAGATGGCGCAGCAATATGCTGTGGATTGACGGCCTGGAGTGGGTTGAACCACAACACGCAGACCGAATTTTTGGGTTCCGTGGGCAGTGGCTGGTTGGGATAGCGTGATTTTGCGGTATCCACCCGGTGAATGCAGGGCGCAGATTTTATGTCGCCAGCGATGTATGAAGGCTCCAGATGCTGGGCTAGGCTGGGTAGTTCGGCGCCCCATGCCAGGCCACCCAAAAAAATAGCCCGCAGTTGCGGGCTATTTTTTTGAGTGCAGCGAATGCCGATTCTCAGATGGCGAACTTTTCGCGGTTTTCGTTCTGAATCCACTTGGGCGCCTTGCCACGGCCGGTCCATGTCTGGCCAGTCGCCGGGTCGCGGTATTTGGGGGCCACTTTGGTGCCTGCGGTAGAGCTGCGGCCAGTTTTCCCTGCGGCCTTGCCCGCGGGGAACACATCCTGGGCGGTCAGACCATATTCGGCCACCAAGGCGCGCACTTGGGAAACAGCGTCCGACAATTCTCGGCGACGGGCTTCGCTGATTTGTTGCTCAAGCGCTTCACGCTGCTTCAAAAGTTCTTTGTAGCTGGTCATGGTGTCTGAATAAGAAAATGGGGTTGGTGACAGTGCGATTATATGGATAACCGCTGCGAGCACACGCCGGGGTAACGATTTTGCATTAAGAAACCACAAAAATACTGACTGGCATATTCAGCACCTGGACAGACGGTGGTCCAAGAAGCCACAAAGGCTTCAAAGTGCGCCGTCAGGCAGTGCCAATACGCGGTCAATGCGTTTTCCCTCCAGGGCCAGCACCTCGAATATCCAGCCCACGCACACAATCTGTTCGCCTACGGCAGGTAAATGCCCCGTTTCTGCCATCAAAAACCCCGCCAGGGTGTTATACCGCCCACGGTCTTCCTGCGGCAGATCTCGAATATCCAGGCGGGCCTTGAGTTCGGACACAGGCATCAGCCCATCGAGCAGCCATGCGCCGTCATCACGCGGGGTGGCCCAGGCATCGGCGGCAGCGCCGGGCTGCAATTCACCGGTAATGGCTTCGAGCAGATCGTGCGGAGTCATGATGCCCTGCACCACGCCATATTCGTCCACCACAAACACCATGCGCCCCGAGCGCGCTCGAAACTGCTCCAGCAGCTCCATGCCGCTCAAGGTCTCGGGCAAAAAGGCGGCGGGCTTCACATACTGTTCCAGCGTGCCGGGCGCATCAGGCCCCAGCTCCAGCAACCGGGCCACGCTCACAATACCCACCACCTCGTCCAGAGAGTTGCGACACACGGGGTACCACGAATGCGCGGCATGCTCGCCGCCACGGCCCGCCTGCTGCAAGCCCTGCAACACCGACCACCCTGCATCGAGCCAGCCCACATCACTGCGCGGCACCATCAGCGAGGTCAATGGCCGATCATCCAGGCGAAACACGTTTTGCACCATCTGGTGCTCATGGTGCTCGATCACACCGGCCTCGCGCCCTTCTTCCAGGCTGGCAACGATTTCTTCTTCCGTGACCGAACGCCCTGCTGTGTTGTCCACCTGCATCAGGCGCAGCACCCCTTGGGTGGAGAGCGACAACAGGCGCACAAAAGGCTTGGCCACCCGGGCCACCCAGGCCATGGGTCGCGCCACCAGGCGGGACACCGCCTCGGGATAGAGCTGTCCGATGCGTTTGGGCACCAGTTCGCCAAACACGATGGTGACGAAGGTGATGACGGTTACCACCAGCGCGGTAGCGGTGATGCTGGCGGCCCGCACAGGCATCCCGAGCTGCTGCAGCCACAGCCCCAGGTCATCGCTGAAAGCAGCCTCTCCGAGGATCCCGTTGAGCATGCCAATGGAGGTGATGCCCACTTGCACCGAGGACAAAAACTGCGTGGGGTTCTCAAGCAGCGCCAGAGCGGCCTGTGCGCCCTTGTCACCCGCCTCGGCCATGGCGGTCAGCCGCGACCTGCGACTTGACGCCAGCGCCAGCTCGGACATCGCGAACACGCCGTTGAGCAGGGTCAGCAGCGCGATCAGCAGAAAATCCATGCTTCACTCAATCAGGTTTGCAACCGACGACCATAATGGCACTTTACTGTATCGGCGACATTCAGGGCTGCGACGACGCCCTGGTGCGCCTGCTGGACACCATCGGCTTTTCTGCCAGCCGTGACACGGTGTACCTGCTGGGGGACCTCGTCAACCGCGGCCCCGACTCCGCCGCCGTGCTGCGCCGCTGCATGCGGCAGGGCGACGCCATCCGCTGCCTGCTGGGCAA
>NZ_QAIM01000653.1:0-11560 GCF_003061035.1 Acidovorax sp. HMWF018 | reverse complement strand
GCCGCACACGGCGCGCGCAAGCCCTCGCGCCGCGACACCCTGGCCTCGGTGCTCGACGCCCCGGACCGCAGCGCTTTGCTCGAATGGCTATGCCACCAGCCATTGGCGCGGGCCCACGAGCATGCCGGCCAGACCCTGCTGATGGTGCATGCGGGCGTGGTCCCCGCCTGGACCCCCACAGACACCCTGGAACGCGCGCAGGAGGTCCATGCCGTGTTGGGTAGCCCGGACCTGCCCGCCTTCTTGCACAGCATGTATGGCAACACGCCGGACCACTGGAGCGATACCCTCACAGGCACCGACCGGCTGCGCGTGATCGTGAACGCGCTGACGCGCATGCGCTTTTGCTCATCCGACGGTGTGATGGATTTTGAAAGCACCGAAAGTGCCAGCACTGCCCCAGAGGGCCTGATGCCCTGGTTTGATGTGCCAGGCCGGCGCACCGCTGGCACGCTGATGGCCTTTGGCCACTGGTCCACACTAGGCTGGCTCAACCGCAGCGAACTCCTGGGCCTGGATACCGGCTGTGTATGGGGAGGGTGCCTGAGTGCCGTGCGTTTCGGCGCGACACTGGCTGACCGCGAGCTGCTGCAGGTGCATTGCGAACAGGCGCAGCAGCCGGGCTAAAGAGCTAGGGAACTGGGGATTGACCCGGGCAGTCAACGCGCCCGGGACGCACACTAGGGCAGCCAGCGCAAAGAGCGGCAGCCGTTACTGCGTGGAGGTCTCGGGTTGAACCGCCTTGAACAAGGCTGCCACCTTGCGCTTGGGCTTGATGTTGGCCGAAATGCTGCTGCGCGCAGGGGATTTGGCGGCGGCCTCCCAGGCGGGGGCGGTATCCGCACTGCTGGGTTCGTAAGGCTTTTCGAAGAAGGGATCGCGCGAGGCCACGGCAGGGCGGAAACCCCGGTGGTGTTCACGCGACTCGCGGGGTTCGCGGCGCTCGCTGCGTTCACGCACTGCCCCTGGAATCGCATCGCGCGGATCACCGGTCTCGCCTGCTTCACGCCATGCGCGGCGGCCGTCGTTGATGCGGCCGCGGGGGCGGTCTTCTTCGTATTCGATGGCTTCGAGATCGATCTTCTTCTTGATCAGCTTCTCAATGTCGGCCACCAGGCGGGCATCGCTGCCCGACACCAGCGTGACGGCCAGGCCGGACGCGCCCGCACGGCCCGTGCGGCCAATGCGGTGCACATAGTCTTCCGCATTGAAAGGCACGTCGAAGTTGAACACCGCAGGCACGTCCTTGATGTCCAGGCCGCGCGCAGCCACATCGGTACACACCAGCAGATCAACCTCGCCGCTCTTGAAGGCTTCCAGCGCCTTCAGTCGCTCGTCCTGGCTCTTGTCGCCGTGCAAGGCTGCGGTCTTAAGGCCCTCACGCTCCAGGCTGCGCGCCAAACGGGCGCATCCGAGCTTGCTGTTCACGAAGATGAAAGCCTGCTTGATGCCGCGCGTCTTGAGCACCTGGTGGATGGCTCGGCGCTTGTCGTCATCATTGGCGCTGTAAAAGCGCTGCTCCACCGTGGAGGCCGTCTCGTTCGGGCGGGCCACCTCAATGGTGATGGGGTTTTGCAGATAGCTGCTGGCCAGGCGCTTGATCTCGGGCGAGAAGGTGGCGCTGAACAGCAGCGTGGTGCGCTGCTTGGGCAGGTAGCTCAGGATGCGCTGCAGGTCGGGCAGAAAACCGATGTCCAGCATGCGGTCGGCCTCGTCGAGCACCACGTACTCCACCTGGTTGAGCACCGCATTCTTGGCCTCGATATGGTCGAGCAGGCGGCCCGGCGTAGCCACCAGCACTTCGACGCCTTTTTTCAGCTCGATGGTCTGGGGCTTCATGTCCATGCCGCCAAACACCACCGTGCTGCGCAGTTTGGTGTACTTGGCGTACAGCGCAATCTGCTGGGCCACCTGGTCGGCCAACTCACGGGTGGGCAACAGCACCAGAGCGCGCACAGGGTGGCGAGCGGGGGATGTGGAACTGCTCTCGTGCTTGAGCAGGCGCTGCAGCAAAGGCAGCGAGAACGCGGCGGTTTTGCCGGTGCCGGTCTGGGCTGCGCCCATCACGTCCTGGCCGGTGAGCACCACCGGGATGGCCTGCGCCTGGATGGGCGTCATGGACTCGTAGCCCATTTCGGCTACGGCGCGCGCCAGCGGCTCAGCCAGCGATAGATTGGAAAAGGAACTTGTCATTTAGCCCTCTATTGTCGCACCGGTGGCCCAAAAAGCGATTTTTCGGGCCCGGAGCAGCAAAAATGCAGTAGGCGCAGCCAGCGCATTGGCGATTATTCGCTATCTATTTGATAGCTATCAGCGCATATGAATCGGCGCTATCGTCTGTTTTTATTCAAACTCTGGGCCGGCGAGGCCAATGGCCGCAACACCTTGCGCCGCGTGCGGTCGTTGCATCGCGGGGCGAGCAATGTCCCGCAGCTGCCACGACAAACCCCCTCGGAAAGCGTTTGGCACCAGCGAAAGGCAGAGGGCGCTCGTGCGGACTCTCACCCTTTCCGGACGCAGTGCAGTGCGCCTGCTGCTGTCCAGCTACTCGGCAGACCGCCTGAGCGTGTCCACCACCGGGCGCAGCAGCACCTCGCGCAGACCCCACCAGCCTGCGGCCAGCGCCAGCACCGCGCCCGCGAGCGCACCGGCCAGCGGCACCCAGGGGGCGGCGGTCCAGGTGAAGTCAAACACATAACGCGCCAATGCCCAGCCCACGCCCACCGCCACCGCGCTGGCCAGAAAGCCCGCCAGCAGACCCACACCCACCAGCTCGGCCCGCTGCACCTGACGCAGCAGGCTGGCACGGGCCCCCACGGCACGCATGATGGCGTACTCGCGTGCGCGCTCTTCGCGGGTGGCCGTGACGGCGGCAAACAGCACCACCAGCCCAGCTGCGAGCGTGAAGGCAAACAAGAACTCCACCGCCCGGATCACCTGCTCCAGCACCCGCTGCACCTGGGCAATGGTGGCGCCCATGTCCACGTTGGTGATGTTGGGAAACTGGCGCACCAGCGCGTTATCGAAACCGTGGGTTTCTGGAGCGCGGTAGGCGGCCAGGTAGGTGACCGGGACATCCTTGACCTCCGCCACCGGGTACATCACAAAGAAGTTGGCGCGCATGGAGCCCCAGTCCACCTTGCGCAGGCTGGTGATGCGGGCCTCGTCCTGCACGCCGCCCATATCGAACTGCAAACGGTCACCCAGCTGCAGGCCCAGCGTCTGGGCAATACCTTCTTCCACGCTGATGGCGCCCTCCTCGCCGGGCGTCCAGCGCCCAGCCACCACCTGGTTGTGGGGCGGTGCCTCCACAGCGTTGGACAGGTTGAATTCTCGGTCCACCAGGCGCTTGGCGCGGTCGTCGGTGTAGTTGTCGGGTCCCACTGGCTTGCCGTTCACGGCCACCAGCCGGCCGCGGATCATGGGGTACCAGTCGTAGCGACCCACTCCGCTGTCCTTGAGCGTCTGCTGAAAGGCCTCCGACTGGTCAGGCATCACGTTGATGACAAAGCGGTTGGGGGCATCGGGCGGGGTCGCCTTGCGCCAGCTGCTGATGAGGTCGGTGCGCAGCAGCACCAGCAGCACCAGGGCCAGCAGACCCACCGCCAGGCTGCTGACCTGCACCACGGCATAGGCCGGGCGCGCAGAAATCTGCCGCGTGGCCAGCACGAGCCAGCGCGGTGCCGTGCTTTCGTTCACGCTCTTGCGGAGAAGCTTGACCGCCACCCATGACAGGCCTGCAAACAGCGCCACGGCGCCGGCAAAACCACCCACGGCAATCAGACCCAGCTTGATGTCGCTGCTGACAGCCAGCAACAGCGCGGCGAAGCCCGCAATGCCGATACCCAGCACTGCCAGCGATGCGGGCTTGAGCCCCCCCACATCACGCCGTATCACCCGCAATGGTGGCACCTGCGCCAGCTGCAGCACCGGCGGCAAGCCAAACGCAAACAGCAGCGTGAGCCCCATGCCCAGGCCAAACACCACCGGCCACAGGCTGGGCGAAGGCAAGGCCGATTCCACCAATCCCGCTAGTAGCAGCACAAACGCGTAATGCACCACATAGCCCAGCGCCACGCCCAAGGAGCTGGCAAACAGGCCGATCAGCGCGAACTCCGTGGTGTAGGCCCCAGCAATGGTGCGCTGGCTCTGCCCCAGCACACGCAGCATGGCCGAAGCGTCGAGGTGCTCCGCCGCAAAGCCGCGCGCGGCCAGCGCCACGGCCACGGCTGACAACAGTGCAGCCAGCAGCGCTACCAGGCTCAGGAATTTCTGCGCGCGGTCCAGCGTCTGGCGCATCTCGGGGCGGCCGCTTTCCAGCGACTCCACGCGCACGCCATGCACTTCGGGCTTCTTGGCCTCGACCACCGCCCAATCGTTGAACGCCTTGATGGCCGACGCCGGGCCGACCACGGCAAAGCGGTAGGTCAGGCGGCTGGCAGGTTGCACGAGCCCCGTGGCGGGCAGGTCGCGTTCGTTCACCATCACACGTGGTGCAAAGCTCATGAAGCCCGCCCCCCGGTCAGGCTCGATGACAATGATGCGCGCGATGCGCAGTTGCGCATCGCCCAGCAACAGCTTGTCGCCCATGGCGAGGTTGAGCGATTCGAGCAGTGGCGCGTCCACCCACACCTCGCCGGGCGCCGGGATGTCACGCGTCGGCTGCTCCAGCGCGCCGGGGGCATCTGCCACCGTGAGGCTGCCGCGCAGCGGGTAACCCTGCTGCACGCTCTTGAGTGCCACCAGCTTGCTGGCACCGCCCTGCGCATCGCTCGCGCGGCCCATGGTCGGAAAGCCCAGCGTGGTGACCGATTGCAACCCCAGCGCCTTGGCGCGCTCCACGAATGCCGCGGGCGTTGGGTTGTCGCTGGCCACGACTGCATCCCCCCCCAGCAGCTGCAGGGCATCGCGCTGCAGTCCGCCTTGCAGGCGATCGGCAAAAAAACCCACAGACGTGAGCGCGGCCACTGCCAGGGTGACCGCCACAATCAACAGGCGCAACTCGCCCGCGCGCAGGTCCCGGGCCAGGGTGCGCCAGCCAAGGCGCAGGAAAGACAGGTTCATGGGCAGACCTTAGCGCAAAGCGAACGGGCTGGCGGGCCGTGGGGTGTTAGAACGTGTTCAACGCATCAGGGCCGCGGGGATGGCGCTGTGGCGGTGTCGGTCGCCGCAGCTGTCGCCGGCACCGGACTCGGCGCTTCGGCCGCCGGCGCCGGGGCTGCGCTGGAGGCATTTGGTGCCTCCGTCTGCAGCCGCTGTTCCAGCGCCTGCAACACCGGGGCGATCTGTTGGCCCACGCGGATCTGCGGGTTCGAAAAGCCGTCGGCCTTGCCGGCCTCGACCTCACGCTGCTGAATCAGCGGCACAGCCTTGGCAAAGGCCTCGGTGAAGGAATGGGTCTGGCGCAGTTGTTCATGAAACACCGCGCGGCCAAAGAAAGTCAGCTCAGACAGCCTGCCGCAGCCATACGAGGTGTGGGTGGCGTCGGCCGCCGTCATGATCAGGGTGCTGTCGGTGGCCAGCGGTTCGATCCAGCCTCCCGAAAAGCAGGCAGACACTGCGATCACGCGGTTGCGGATACCCGATTCGTCCAGCGCTGCGCGCAGCATCTCCGGCGTCACCGGCGGCACCTGCAGCGGCCAGTGTGCGGCGGCCAGTTCATGGTTGCGTGCGCCATGCGAGGTCATGTAAATCACCAGCACATCATGCTCGCGATCCATGCGCGCGGCCAGCGCAGCAATGGCGCGTTGCAGATTCTCGGGCGTCGCCCAGGGGTGAGTCTCAGCAGTTTCAGCATGGTTGAGCAGGTGCAGAACCCGGCCCTGGGCGTCAAACCGCTCCTGCAGCAGCGTGTTGACCATCGTGCTTTCACGGCGGAACACGTTTTCATCCGCATAGGGCGCGAACACCAACCCATAGACATCCACAACGCCGGGGCGCTGAGGCAACAAAGCATCCACCTGCTGTTGCCACAGCAGCTGCTGGTTCTCAAAAAGGCCTTGCGATAGCGCCAGTTGCGCAGGCTCTGGAGGCTGTGCTCCGTCGGCGGACGCCGCCGACGCATCGGCCACCGCCAGGGCGTCTTCCTCCCAGGGCTGGTCCTGAAACTGCCACATGCCCACCCCGACCACCACAGCCATCGCCACGCCAAAGACCGCAGTGCGCACCCGCGATCGGATGAAGCGGGCACTCACCACCACCAACGTGGCCAGCACCCATACCGTGAGCACGCCGTAGGCCACCCAGAAAAGGATGCTCGCCATCGGCCCATTCCACAGTGCAGGTTGGTGAACCGCCAATCCCATCAGGACATAGAGCACCAGCAAAGGGCCCAAGGGCGCCCACGCCGACAGCACATACCACGCGGCCAGCCCGCCCGAAGGGCCGGGCACACCCAGCTCGGGCGCAGGGGTAGGAGCACGCTGTGCTGGCGCCATGGCCCACCAAGCCAGCCACAGCAGCACCAGGCTGCTCCACATGGGGGTGAGCCAGCCACGCATGCTGAACTGGGCCGGGCCCGCGACCTGTAACCGTGCAGCGCCCAACAGCAACGCGCCGCTGATCAACGACAACACCAGCAACTGCCAGGGCGTGGGTGCCGCAGCCCCTGTACGCGGTGCCAGAAACAGTGCAGCGCGCAGTCCTTCGCGCATCCAGCCCCACAGTGAAAGGCGCTCCGTGGCGGAAATCGCCCTGATGGCAGACGATGTGGGCAGGTCTTGCGGCGACCGGCTCAAAGGAACTTCAATTTCCGTGTGGGCCAGTTCTGGTCCCCACTGGCTGGGCAACGTGTCGGCCCAGGTGCTGCTGCTGGCGTTCAGGTCTTTCATGCGCGCATCATGCCATCGCGGGGTGGCGCCTTCTGTGGCCGCGGAATCCGTCGAAGCCAGGACGCAAGAGGCTTCAGGAACGGGCCAAAAGACGATGGAGAGCGATGCTTGAGCTCGCTATTGCGCCAGCGCCCATCGGCCTTCGCAGGCGGAAGCGAGGCACGGGCACCGTCTTTTTAAAACCAAAAATGATATTAAATAAAAATTAAATAACAAATCGCATATACTTCACTTCGTTGCAGTCACGGCTCTTGACGCCAGCAGTCACCGCAACGCCTGCCTCCCAGCGGTCTACCGCGCCGCGGCAGGCCGCTTTTTGCGACCTTGTCGCCCAGTGGGTCTGAAGAGCTGCAGCCCACCGAGTCCCTCGATGCTCACGCAGGTCGATGACGGCCTGCGGTCCCGAATGCACCAGATTTCAAATAACGCCATTTCCATGGGCCAGTACGTCGTTTCGCCCGCGACACACCCGACCGACTGCGGCCGCTTCCGCGCCTCCTTCTCGGTCCATCGTTCAAGTGGCAACGGCAGCTACTGCCGAGTGTTCCGTTTTGATAAAGCCTTTGCCTCGCGCGAAGCTGCCAGGCTCTTTGCCGTCACCCAGGGCTGGCTCCAAGCGTGCATGTCACATCCCCCTGTGTGCTGAAGCTCTGCTGACCGCAGGCTCCATGTCCTCATCCCAGTTGCTGTGGGCTCCAGCTCACAGTGCTGTACCCCAACGGTGCGCCCTTCGTTGCGTGCCATCCTTCAGAAAGGCTCTTCCATGAGCACCAAGATCTACGTGGGCAACCTGCCCTATTCCGTGACCGATTCCAGCCTGCAAAGCAACTTTGCCGAGTTCGGCAATGTGTCCTCCGCCAAGGTCATGATGGACCGCGAAACCGGTCGCTCCAAGGGCTTCGGCTTTGTGGAAATGGCGTCGGCCGAAGTGGCCCAAGCCGCCATCAGCGCGCTGCACGGCATGTCCGTCGATGGGCGCTCGATTGTGGTGAATCTGGCCCGCCCCCGTGAAGAAGGTGGCGGCGCAGGGGGCTACAGCGCCAATGGCTACAGTGCGAGCAAACGCTCGGACGTCGGCTATGGCACGGGTGGCTACGGCGGCGGCCGCTATTGAGCCCTGTGGCTCATGAGAAAAGCCGGCTCGCTGTAGCCGGCTTTTTTTCGTCTCGCCCCATGCCTTTGCATGGGCCGCAGGCCAAGGCGGGCCGAAGGTGCTCGACGCCGCGTCGATGGCCGACTCAAAGACTAGGTCGAGCGGCAACGGCCCGAGCACCAACCCGTCTGCGCGGGCGCAAACCATTGAGCGCTGCCACCTCACACTTCACCTGCAGCCCGGGCGGGGGGTACCACCGGTGCCTGGGCCAGTTCTGGCTGCAGCAATAGGCGGTGCGTAGCGCTGTAGCACACAAACCGGCGGTTGGTGGCGCGCCCGATGGCGCACAGGCCCAGCTGCTGGGCCACGGCGTGGCCCATTTGGGTCATGCCGCTGCGAGACACCACAATGGGCACCCCCATCTGCGCCGACTTGATGACCATCTCGCTGGTGAGGCGGCCGGTGGTGTAGAACACCTTGTCTGCCCCCGACATGGGAGAGGTTGCGGGGTCTCCTGCACAGTCGCTGGATGAGCACGTCTCAGGATTCATCCACATCCAACCTGCGATGGTGTCGATCGCATTGTGGCGGCCGACGTCTTCCACAAAAATCAGCAAGTCCTCCCCCTTGAACAGGGCACAGCCGTGCACCGAACCGGACGACTTGTAGGTGGTCTCCTTGAGGCGAATCGCGTTGACGATGCCGTACAGCTGGCCCTGGGTCAGGCGGGCGTCGGGCAACTGGATGCGGTCCACTTCGTCCATGAGCCCGCCAAACACGCTGCCCTGTCCGCAGCCCGTGGTGACGACCTTGCTGGCCGTGCGCTCTTCGATCCGTGCAATGCCATGGCGCGTGCGCACAGCGGCGGCGTGGACCTCCCAATCGACCGTGATCGATTCGATGTCGAACACCGATTCGACCAGCCGCTGGTTGCGCAGATAACCCAGCACCAGCAGCTCTGGTTGCGCGCCCAGTGTCATCAGCGTCACGAGCTCGCGCTTGTCCACATAAATCGTGAGCGGACGCTCGGCGGGGATCTGTACCTGCTCCCGTGCGCCCAGTTCGTTGACGACCTCCACTGCATGGGTCAGCGGGGCGTGGGCCTGCGTCAGGCGCGGCAGAGAGGGCGAGGACAAACCGGAAGGAGTGGACAAAGAACTGGAACTCATGGGGCAAATATACGCAGTGTGGTGCTACAGCGGTTAGCGCACGGGAATGAACCGCTGTGTGGCCCGGTCCGCTGCACCAAGGGGGCAGGCTGGTGCCGTATCGCTCTGCGAGTGCTGGCTCGGCGATGCACCTGGCACATCGCGCCCAGAAAAAAAGCCGCGCCCCACCAGGGAACGCGGCTTCGAGCACAGCGCGGCAGGGCGCGTGTCAGGACTTGGAGGCCGGTGCAGCTGCAGCGGCAGGTACCTGCGTGCTGGGAGGGCTGCTGGCTGTGCCAGGTGGCGAGTGTGCACCAGCAGCCTCTGCAGGCTTGGCCGCTGGCGGTGTGTAGGCGAAGGGACCAGGGTCCGTGCATGCAGCACCAGTAGCAGCCGCGGGTTTGGCCGAGGGCGTGGTCTTGCGGTAGTGCGCAGCCACCTTGTCTTGCGACAGGCACAACTTGTAGTTGTCCACCTTGCCAGCCCATGCAGCCTTGGCTGCCGCTTCGGCGGCCTTGGCGGCCGCCTCGGGGGACGGGGCCGGCAGCTTGGCGGATGCCACAGTGCATACGGCTGCCGCGCAAAGCGCCAGCAAAGAGGTGCGGATGCTTGATCTCGTCATGGAGTGGATCCTCATACCTGGGCGGGCTGCTGACCCGCAGATGCTGTTACGTCGGTCGCTGACTGGCTGGCGCTGCGCTGGCGCGGGATCTTGCCGGCCTGCACATCGTCGTACCACAGCTCATGGTGTTCCTTGGCCCAGCCCTCGCTCACATAGCCGGTGCGCATGGCCTTGTAGGCACCCTTCATGCCCACTGTGCCCATGTAGATATGACCACAGATGAGCGCCATCATCCAGATGGCCAAAGTGGCGTGGATCATGTGGGCGATCTGCATGTCGCCACGCACGTCGCCAAAGCCGGGGATGAGTTTGTCGAGCACCAGGCCAGTGGCCACCACAAAGATGCCGGGGATGGTGATGCCCCACCAGAACAGGCCCTTCTCGCCCGCATTGAAGCGGTGTGAGGGCACCTCGTGATTGCCCTTGCCCAGCATGCCGCCGCCCTTGGCCAACCAGACAAAGTCAGCGCGGTTGGCGATGTTGTCCTTGATGAAGGTAAGAATGATCACCAGCAGCGACACGGCAAACAACGGACCCACAAAGTTGTGAACGTTCTTGAGCGCATAGGTCAACCAGCCAAAAAGCGTGGTCCCCAGGATGGGCAACAGGAAGAACTTGCCAAACGCCATCACGATACCGGAGATGGCCAGCGCGACGAATGCAAACGCATTGGCCCAGTGGGCCGCGCGCTCGAACGGGGTGAAACGCTCGATGCGGCGGGGGCCGGTGCCGTCGGGATGCTCATGCCCCAGCGGGCCTTTCACAAAGTAGAAGATGCCCAAAGCCAGCAACACGATGGCAAACAGCGCCGCACCGTAGGGGATGATCCAGTGGTTGCGCACTTGCCGCCACGCCTCGCCCGCATTGGTGTAGCGCGAGCCGGGGTACTGCACAAAGCGCTGGATCAGGTTGCCCGCCTCGGGCGCCTGGGTCACAGGCAAGCTGCTGTAGCCTGTCACGCCCTGCCCCACCTGGCGCCACATGGGCGCGTTGTTGCCGGGCTGCACCTTCATGCGCTCGCCATTGGTCTGTTCCGCGTATTTGGGATCAGCGCTGGCGTCGGGTTTGACCTGAAAGATATTCTGGCTTTGCACACCTCCCACCGCAGCCGGTGCAGCCGTGGCTGCAGGAGCTGTTGCAGACGCGTCGGGCGCAGCAGGCGGCGTCTGGGCGCCAGCCAGCCCACAGACCAGACTGGCCGCCAAGGCCATGGACCACACGACGTATTTCATGGTGGACCTCACTTCGCCTGGGTGCGGGTGTATTCGTTCTGGCCGTACTGCTGGCGCGCTTTCAACTGCGCTTCCCAGCTGGTTTTGTCGCCGGCTTTCCAGCCAGGCTGCGTGAAGTTGCTGCCGGTGCCGGCGTAAGACGGAGCATCGCTGCGAATGCCCGCGCCGGTCTGCGGTTTCTCGCCGCAGCCCGTCAATGCCAGGGCGGCCACCGCAGCGGCCAAGGTCATGTGTATGGTGCGCTGCATCATGACTTGCCTCCTGCAGGCTGACCTGCCTGTTGTGAGCCGTAGGCCGTGCCCCAGCCCCACACTTCGGCGCCCTTGCCACGCTGCACCACGCGGTTGCGGAAGATATCCGCCACCACATCGCCGTCACCGGCCAGCAGGGCTTTGGTAGAACACATTTCTGCGCAGGCGGGCAACTTGCCTTCGGCCAGGCGATTGCGGCCGTATTTTTCAAACTCGGCCTGGCTGCCATGGGTTTCAGGACCACCGGCGCAGAAGGTGCACTTGTCCATCTTGCCCCGTACACCAAAGGTGCCGGACGATGGGAACTGCGGCGCGCCAAACGGGCAGGCATAACTGCAGTAGCCGCAGCCAATGCACACGTCCTTGTCGTGCAACACCACACCC
>NZ_QAIM01000652.1:23008-23971 GCF_003061035.1 Acidovorax sp. HMWF018 | reverse complement strand
GAACTGCGCCAGCAGGTGCAGTACGTGGTCGATTTCGAGGGCCCTGCCCTCAGGGCCCTGCCTGCCGAAGCCAGTGTGAAGGCCGTAGTGACCAGCGATGCCAACGGCAAGGTGCTGGAAAACATTGCCTACCGCAACCCCGCCACCGGCGGGTGGCGCATGACCTTTCGCATCCAGCGCCTGCAGGCCGACCGGCCGGTCGAGCTGCGCGCTTTTCTCCAACACGATAACCACGCTGTGAGTGAAACATGGACGCACATCAGTCTTCCCGAGTAAGCCCTCATGACCCCCACGGCACCCACGCATCCACAGGCCCGGCCGTGGTCGCGCGGCGCGGTGTGGCCTACCCCCGGCCAACCCCCAGCCGACGCAGCACGTTGCGCGAAGAGCGCCACCCCAATGCGGTGACGGCACCGCCCCTGCACCGAGGCTCCATGGTGCCCCTGCCCTGGCGCGGCTTTTGGAACAGCATGGGCACTGCCGTGCTGCTGCGCCTGACGGGCCGTACATCCCAACAACCCGCACCGGCCACGGCGGTACAAGCCCCCGCTGAATCCACCGCCGCCTGGCAGGGCGCAGCGCAGCGCCGCCGCTGGACGTTTGCGCTGCTCACCGTGCTGGCCACCGCACTGGCCAGCACCCTGTTTGCCAGCGTGCAGCCCGACTATGAAAACGCGTGGCTGGGCTACGGCCAGATTGCGTTGTTTGCGCTGCTGTCCGCCTGGGTGGTGACCGGCTTTTTGACCGGGCTCATGGGCTTTTGGGTGATGTTGCGCGGCGACCGGCATGCGTTGTCGGCACGCAGCGTGGCAGATCACGCGCTGGCTTCCGACGCCCGCACTGCCATCATCATGCCGATCTGCAACGAAGACGTGGCCACCGTGTTTGCCGGGCTGCGCGCCACCTGCGAGTCGGTGGCCGCCACCGGCCACGGCACCACGTTCGATGTGTTTGTGCTCTCCG
>NZ_QAIM01000652.1:10269-22997 GCF_003061035.1 Acidovorax sp. HMWF018 | reverse complement strand
CAGGTGTACTACCGCCTGCGCACACGCCGCACCCACCGCAAGGCGGGCAACGTGGCCGACTTCTGCCGCCGCTGGGGCAAGGACTACCGCTACATGGTGGTGCTGGACGCCGACAGTGTGATGAGCGGCGACTGCATCGTCTCCATGGCCAAGCTGATGGAAGCCAACCCCACGGCCGGCATCATCCAGACCGCTACGCAGGCCATCGGCCATGTGACGCTGCACGCCCGCGCGCAGCAGTTTGCCTCGCGCGTCACGGGTCGTCTGTTCACTTTGGGCATGCAGTACTGGCAGCTGAGCGAATCGCACTACTGGGGCCACAACGCCATCATCCGCGTGGCACCGTTCATGCAGCACTGCGCGCTAGCGCCCATCCCCGGCAAGGGGGGCCTGGCTGGCGGCATCATGTCGCACGACTTTGTGGAAGCCGCCCTCATGCGCCGCGCGGGCTACCACGTGTGGCTGGTGGGCGACCTGATCGGTAGCTATGAGCAACAGCCGCCTGACCTGCTGGCCGAGCTGCAGCGCGACCGCCGCTGGTGCCAGGGCAACCTGCAGAACGCGCGCCTGATGGCCGAGCCCGGCATCCACGCGGTGCACCGGTCCATGTTCGTCACCGGTGCCATGGCCTATCTGTCGGCGCCGCTGTGGCTGGCCTTCATGACTCTCGGTACGGCGCTGTGGCTGTCGGGCGCCAAGCTGGTAGCGGACTGGCACATCCTGCCCGCCGAGCTGCTCGCCCTGTGGGTCTGGACCTTGTGCCTGCTGTTCTTGCCGCGCATCCTGGGCGTGGCCGCAGTGTTCATGCGCCGCGAGCAAAAGCAGTACGGCGGCGCTTTCAGCCTGCTCAAGAGCGCCGTGCTGGAGAGCGTCATGGCCATCCTGCAGGCGCCGGTGCGCATGCTGGCGCATTCGTTGTTTGTGTTGATCGCGTTGACTGGCCTGAAGTTGGAGTGGAAGTCGCCTCCGCGCGAAGCCCATGCCGTGCCCTGGCGCCACGCCGTGCGCCAGCTCGCTCCCATGAGCGCGGTGATCGCCCTGCTGGCTGCGGGCGTGGCGCTGATCGACAGCAGCGCGCTGTTGTGGCTGATGCCCGTGGGCCTGCCGCTGGCGCTGGCGATTCCGCTGGCGGTGTGGACCAGCCAGATCGCACTGGGCCGGGCGCTGCGTGCGCAGCGACTGCTGCTGATTCCCGAGGAGTCGTGGTCCCCTCCAGTACTGCGCCGTGCCTGGTTGCACGCCAGCCGGCTGGCACGGCCCGTGGCGTTGCAAGCAGCCTGAGGCACCGCGCAGAGCCACCATCCACCGACCCACAAAAAAAGCCGACGCATGTCGGCTTTTTTATTCACTCATATTTTCATAGCACTCCAGGCATATGCTTGTAGCGCCTGGTGCCAAAAAGGCTTGAAAACCCTTCAGAAAGGCATCTTGGGCATGCCTCCGCCGCCCATGCCCTTCATGCCGCCCATCTTCTTCATCATCTTCATCAGGCCGCCGCCCTTCATCTTTTTCATCATGCCCTGCATCTGCTCAAACTCCTTGAGCAGGCGGTTGACTTCCTGCACATGCACACCCGCCCCGTTGGCGATGCGCTTCTTGCGCGTGGCCTTGATGAGTTCGGGCTTGCGGCGCTCCAGGGGCGTCATGCTCTGGATGATGCCTTCCTTGCGCTTGATGTCTTTTTCGGCCTTGTCCATGTCCAGCGAACCCGCCTTGGCGGTGAGCTGAGAGGGCAGCTTGTCCATCAGGCTCGACAGCCCGCCCATCTGCTTCATCTGCTGGATCTGCGAGAGAAAGTCGTTCAGGTCGAAGCCGTCACCGCTCTTGACCTTGGCCGCCAGCTTTTGTGCGGCCTCCATGTCCACCCCGGCCGTGACCTGCTCCACCAGCGCCACGATGTCGCCCATGCCCAGAATGCGGCCTGCATGGCGCTCTGCGTCGAACACTTCCAGGCCGTCGATCTTCTCCGAGACACCCGCAAACTTGATGGGCGCCCCCGTGATCTGGCGCACCGACAGTGCAGCACCACCGCGCGAGTCGCCGTCGAGCTTGGTGAGCACGATGCCGGTGAGGGGCAACGCCTCCTTGAAGGCCTTGGCGGTGTTGATGGCGTCCTGGCCCTGCATGGCATCGACCACGAACAAAGTTTCGACCGGGTTCAGCGCGGCGTGCAGGTCCTTGATTTCCTTCATTAAGGCTTCGTCGATGGCCAGGCGACCGGCCGTATCGACCAGCAGCACGTCAAAGTAGTGCTTCTTGGCGTAGTCGAGTGCGGCGTGGGCAATGTCAAGCGGCTTCTGGTCGGGCGTGCTGGGAAACCATTCGGCACCGGCCTGCTTGGTCACGGTCTTGAGCTGCTCGATGGCGGCCGGGCGGTACACGTCGCCCGACACGGTCAGCACCTTTTTCTTGCGCTTTTCAATCAGGTGCTTGGCCAGCTTGGCCGTAGTGGTGGTCTTGCCCGCGCCCTGCAGGCCGGCCATCAGGATCACGGCAGGCGGCTGGGCGGCCAGGTTGATGTCGGCCACGCCCTCGCCCATGGTGGCGGCGAGTTCACGGTTGACGATGCTGACCAGCGTCTGCCCGGGCTTGAGCGAACCCAGCACCTCCTGGCCCAGGGCCTTTTCCTTGACGCGGGCGATGAAGTCGCGCACCACGGGCAGGGCCACGTCGGCTTCGAGCAGCGCCATGCGCACTTCGCGCAGCATGTCCGTGACATTGGACTCGGTAATGCGGGCCTGGCCACGCATCTCCTTGACGAGGCGCGTGAGTTTGTCGGTAAGGGCGGAGGCCATAGGGGTGTTTCCGGTATTGGCTGCGCGCCGTCAACAACGGCGTTGTGCGCGCGGCCCCGCCAGGGCGCTGGCGGTGGGCGAAAGGCTAAACTGTGCCCATGATTTTAACGAGTAGCTCCCCCGTCAGTTGGCTGCTGGCCCTGGCCGCTGCCGTGGCCTATGCCGTGCCGGCCGCTGCGGCCTCCCGCCTGGGGGCTGCAGCAGCGCGCAATGCACTGCTGGTCGCGTGGTTGCTGCACGGCGCCGTGCTGGTCTGGGGCCTGTGGGGCGATGCGCCCCGGTTCGGTTTTGCGCCTGCGCTGTCGATGACCGCATGGCTGGTGCTCACGGTATATGCCGTGGAGCGGCAGTTGTTTCCGCAAATGCAGTCGCGCTGGGTGCTGGCAGGCCTGGGGGCGGCAGCCATTGTGCTGGCCATGCTGTTCCCGGGGCAGCCCCTGCACGTGGCTGCATCGGCCTGGCTGCCCTTGCACCTGGCCTTGGGCATTGCGTGTTATGGGCTGTTTGCAGCCGCCGTCGTGCATGCCTGGCTCATGACACGCGCCGAACGCCACATCCGGCAGGCCGAAGACCCGCACAGCGGCATCCCGCTGCTCACCCTGGAGCGGCTGACCTTCCGGTTCGTGACGGCAGGGTTTGTCCTGCTCACCGCCACCTTGATGGCCGGGTGGCTGTTTGGCGAGACGCTGTATGGCCGGGCCTGGCGGTGGGACCACAAGGCCGTGTTCTCGATGCTCTCGTGGCTGACCTTCGCCACCCTGCTGCTGGGCCGCGCGCGGTTTGGCTGGCGGGGCCGCAATGCGGTGCGTGTGTTGTATGCGGGCTCGGCCCTGCTGCTGCTGGCCTATGTGGGCTCGCGGTTTGTATTGGAAGTTGTTCTGGGCCGCAGCGCATGAAGTACCTGGTCTTGTTGGTCGTCATCGCGGTGGCGGTGGGTATCTGGCGCAGCCGCCGCGCCCCTGATGCGGCGGCGCCCAAAGCGCCCCCTACACCGCCAGCCCTACCGCAGGACATGCTGGCCTGCGCGCACTGCGGCGTGCACATCCCGCAGGCCGAGGCACTGATGCTGGGCAATCAGGCCTATTGCAGCGCCGAGCACCGGCGCATGGGCCCGGCCTGAGCGACGCCTTCCCGTTGTGACCATGCAAGCAGCGCCCGCAGGCCCACTGCCGCCTTCCGCAGAAGCCCCCTTCGCACGGCTGTGGCTCGGTTTTCTGACGGGCCGCGTGATGGTAGCCCTGGCACTGTTGGTGCTGCAGGGGGCCGGGCAGCTGATCAATCAAGCGGCGGCGCCTTCAGTGCTCGCGGTCTGCGTGGCCTACCTCGTAGCCACCGTGGTACTGCGGGTGTTGTCGCGCAAGGCCCCCCCGTCGCCCAGCGCCGGCCCGCAGTGGCTGCCTTCCATTGGTGTGGACCTGGCGGCAATCACTGCGCTGCAGTTGCTGCATGCGGGCACCATGAACTACACGCCCCTGTTCGGCCTGCCCATCCTGATCGCAGCGGTCATGGGCACGCTGACCCTGGCCCTGGGCACCACCGCCGCAGTCACGCTGCTGCTGCTGGGCTGGGCGTGGTGGGTGGGGCAGTACAGCACAGGAGACGAAGGCCAGCGCTACCTGCAAAGTGCACTGACCGGCACAGGCTACTTCATCGTGAGCTATCTGGTGCACCAGCTGGCCACCCGCCTGGCGCGCGAACAGGAAGTGGCACAACAAAGCCAGATCGCAGCGCGCGTGCAAACGCAGGTCAGTGCACTGGTCATCCAGAACCTGACCGACGGGGTGCTGGTGGTGGACGAGACCGACGTGGTGCGCATTGCCAACCCCGCAGGGCTGCAGCTTCTGGGCGGCATGGCACTGACCGAGCTACCGTTTGCCCTGACCTCCACCGCGCCGTGGCACCCCCTGGTGATCCTGGCGCGGCGCACCTTCCGGCACGAACAACCCCAGACGGCCGACGTCGATCTGCTGCACGAAGGCCAGAGCCCCACCGGTCTGCATGTGCGCACCTGGCTCACATCCACCCGCAACGCGGCCTTGCAAACGCGCTCCGAGCGGCTGTGCGTGATGTTCCTGCACGACCTGAGGGAAATGGAAGCGCGGCTGCGCACCGAAAAACTCGCGGCCATGGGCCGCATGTCCGCCGCGGTGGCCCATGAGATCCGCAACCCGCTGGCGGCCATCGTGCAGGCCAATGCCCTGCTGGAAGAAGACCTGCACGACCCCGCACAAAAACGGCTGGCGCACATGGTGCAGCAAAACGCCGACCGCCTGGCCCGCATCGCCGAAGAGGTGCTGGACATTG
This sequence comes from Acidovorax sp. HMWF018, assembly GCF_003061035.1. NCBI lineage: Bacteria > Pseudomonadati > Pseudomonadota > Betaproteobacteria > Burkholderiales > Comamonadaceae > Acidovorax > Acidovorax sp. HMWF018. The sequence continues at coordinate 17,898 of NZ_QAIM01000652.1, read as the reverse complement.
CCCGCGTACAGCACCAGATCAGCCATGCCCCAGCCTCGACCGTGGCGCTGGACGAGACGGTCGCCCAGATTTGGAACGACTGGCAGGCCCAGGACCCCGCCCGGCGGCGCGCCCTGGTGTCGCTGGACACGGGCGCCATCCAGGTGGAGTTTGACGCCGAGCACCTGCGTCGGGTGCTCGTCAACCTGCTGGACAACGCCCTGCGCTACATGGGCCCGGAGCCCGACTCGTTGTCAGTGACCACGCGCAACACGCCCGCTGGCCAGGTCAGCCTGCAGGTGTGGAGCGACGGTGCCCCGATGGACAAATCCGTGGAGCGGCATTTGTTCGAGCCCTTCTTCTCGTCGGAGAGCCGCTCCAGTGGCCTGGGCCTCTATATTTGCCGGGAGCTGTGCCAGCGCCATGGCGCCTCCATCAGCTACCAGCGCCTGAACCGCCACACCGCACGCGGTGACATCGGAGGCAACGCCTTTACTGTGGGCTTCCGCCGCACGACCCGCCCCGCCGACAATGCCACCTTGTTTGACACCATCGTGGTCTGACTGCCGCCTCCATGAACGCCCCTGCCGCCTCCATCCTTGTCGTTGACGACGAACCCGATCTGCGCACCCTGTACGAGCTCACCCTGCTGCGCGAGGGGTACCGGGTCGAGACCGCGTCGAGCGTCCAGGAGGCGCGTGATCAACTCAAGGCCCACCGCTTTGACGCCGTGATTACCGATATGCGGCTGCCCGACGGGTTTGGCATGGAGCTGCTGCAGGATCTGCGCGACCAGCAGCGCCGGGAGCGCTGCGTGGTCATGACCGCCTACGGCTCGGCAGAGAACGCGGTCGAGGCGCTGCGCGCAGGGGCCTTCGACTACCTCACCAAACCCGTGGACCTCAAGCAGTTCCGCTCGGTGGTGGCCTCAGCCATCCAGGGCACGGGTGGGGTTCCACCTCCGCGTGCGTCACGCAGCAACGGCTCCAGCCGGTCTACCAATGCAGCGGCGGCGACCGGCGAATTCGGCAATGCCAACGCCGCCCTGGACCGCCTCGTGGGCGAGTCCGACGCCATCCGCAACGTCAAGCAGCGCGTGGCCAAGGTATCGCGTGGCATGGCGCCGGTACTGATCCATGGCGAGTCGGGCACGGGCAAGGAGCTGGTGGCCCAAGCCCTGCATGCCAGCAGCCAGCGTGCTGACGGGCCCCTGGTCGCCGTGAACTGCGGGGCCATCCCCGAGAACCTGCTGGAAGCTGAATTTTTTGGTGCCCGCAAGGGCTCCTACACCGGCGCGTCGCAAGACCGCGACGGCTACTTCCAGGCCGCACGCGGGGGCACATTGTTCCTCGACGAAATCGGCGACCTGCCGCTGGCCATGCAGTCCAAGCTGCTGCGCGCCATCCAGGAGCGCAGCGTGCGGCCACTCGGCTCCACCCAGGAAGAGACGGTGGATGTGCGCATTGTGAGCGCCACCCACCGCGATCTGGCGGCCGATGTGCAGGCCGGCCGGTTCCGCCAGGACCTGTACTACCGACTTAATGTGATCGAGATCGTCATTCCGCCGCTGCGCGAGCGCCGCGAAGACCTGCCCGCACTGTGCGCAGCGCTGCTCACCCGCATTGCCCACGAGTCGGGCATGCCGGTGCCCCAACTCACCGACCGGGCACTGAACGCCATTGCCGCCCACCCACTGACCGGCAATGTCCGCGAGCTGGAAAATCTGCTGCACCGCGCAGTGGCATTGAGCGACGGGGACGAGTTGCAGGTGGATGCGCCAAGCGGCGCGTCAGATGTGCAGATGGCGCGCCCGGCACCGCCCACGCTTGTGCCAGCGCCAGAGGGATCGGCGGTGTCCGCCGCCTTCTCTGCTGGGCCCCACGCTTCGACGTCTGCAGACACAGGCCAGGGCCCTCAGCCCCTGGCCAACGGCTGCACGGTGCCACTGCCCAGCGACCTGCAGGCCTGGTTGGACCAGCAGGAGCGGGAGATCCTGATCCGCGCGCTGAAAGAAGCCGGGTTCAACCGTACCGCCACAGCCGCACGCCTGGGCATCAGCCTGCGCCAGATTCGCTACCGCATCGCCCGTCTGAACATCGCCGTGCCCAATGACCAGGACCCGCATGACGAACTGGGCTGACGGTGCACCAGCGGCAGACATGGCGCCCTGGGAGGGCGGCTGGTACAGGACCGCTCAGCGGCTCGCATCTCCGAACCACGGGCCGCGCCCGGTACAGACCTCGCAGGTCGATCTTATCGTGGTGCATTCCATCAGCCTGCCGCCTGGCGAATACGGCGGCGGTGCCGTGCAACAGCTGTTCACCAACACGCTGGACTGGGATGCGCACCCCTACTACCAGGGCATCCGCGGATTGCAGGTGTCCGCGCATTTTTTCATCGAGCGCACCGGGGTGCTGTGGCAGTTTGTGGATTGTGACCTGCGCGCCTGGCATGCCGGGCAATCGTTCTACCGGGGGAGGAGCCAGTGCAACGACGATTCCATCGGCATTGAACTGGAAGGCCTGGAGGGCCTGCACTTCGAGTCGGCACAGTACGAAACCCTGGCCAGGGTCTGCCAGGACATTGCGCTGCGCTATCCCATCGAGTACATCGCAGGGCATGAACACATTGCCCCGGGACGTAAGTTGGACCCAGGCCCGGGCTTTGACTGGCCACGACTGCAGGGGGCGTTGGACTGGCCTGCGCAGCGATTCCCGCTGAACACGCGGGCGGACCCCTTGCAGATTCGCTGACGCCGCACTTTCACTGTCGTACGGGCGCATCAAGGCATTTTTTTCTTTGTGCACTTGCACATATTTTTGCAGCCAAGCGCTGCGCGGCCTGGCACAGGAAATCCGCCGCCAAGGTCCGCCACTGCACGGTTTTGCGCCGCTCGCATCGCATTTACAAGGGCTCGCTGCAGGCACCGGTTGCGTACGCAATGGGGTTGGGAACATGCTGTTTCGGTTTTGGGGACTCATTCCGGCGGTACACTACCGGTAGTGTCTTGAACCGCCTCGACACACCATATATAGTGTGCACCAGACTGAAGTCCGGTGCAGCACCCACACACTGCGGCGGCACTCCAGGCCGCACGCCCACCCCAGACAGCCCACAGAAGAGGACCCCCATGCAAGCTGCTTTGAACACGCCTTCCCCATCGCCCACCGCCTCTGCGGATGCCGCCACGCACGCTGCGGCGGCCGCAGCTTCCGGGCACCCACTCACGCATTACCAGATCATTCGCCGCAACGGCGCGGTAGTGCCGTTCGAGCCCCAAAAAATTGCGGTGGCGATGATGAAGGCGTTTCTGGCAGTGCACGGCACGCAGGGCGCTGCCTCTGCCAGCGTGCGTGAGGTAGTGGACACGCTCACCCAGAACGTGGTCCGCGCCCTCATGCGCTCGCGTCCTGGCGGCGGCACCTTCCACATTGAAGATGTGCAGGACCAGGTCGAGCTGGGCCTGATGCGCGGCGAGCACCATGAAGTCGCCCGAGCCTACGTGCTGTACCGCGAGCGCCGCACGCAGGAACGCGCTCACCACCTGGAACAGCTAGCACCCGCCACCCCGGTGCTGCACGTGATCGACAACGGCCAACGCGTGCAGCTGGACATCCTGCGCCTGCACGCCTTGATCGAGTCGGCCTGCGCCAACCTGGGCGCCGACATCCAGGCAGCCCCCATCGTCGCAGAGACCATGCGCAACCTGTATGACGGCGTTCCCATGGACGAGGTCTACAAGGCGTCCATTCTGGCGGCCCGCACCCTGATCGAAAAAGATCCTGACTACACCTACGCCACGGCCCGCCTGCTGCTGCACACCATCGTGCGCGAGGTGCTGGGGCGTGACGTAGCCCAAAGCAACATGGGCCAGGCCTACAAGGACTATTTCCCCACCTTCATTCAGAAGGGTGTGGACAACGAGCTGCTGGACGAGCGCCTGCTCAAGCAATACGACCTGAACCGCCTGGGCGCCGCGCTCAAGGCCGAGCGCGACCTGCAGTTCGACTACCTGGGCCTGCAGACGCTGTACGACCGCTACTTCCTGCACGTCAAGAAGACCCGCATCGAGCTGCCCCAAGCCTTCTTTATGCGCGTGGCCATGGGCCTGGCGCTCAATGAAACCGACCGCGAAGCCCGGGCCATCGAGTTCTATGAAGTGCTCTCGTCGTTCGATTTCATGTCGTCCACCCCCACGCTGTTCAACAGCGGCACGCTGCGCTCGCAGCTGTCGAGCTGCTACCTGACCACGGTGCCCGACGACCTCGATGGCATTTACGAGTCAATCAAGGAAAACGCCTTGTTGTCCAAGTTTGCTGGTGGCCTGGGCAACGACTGGACCCGCGTGCGCGCCCTGGGCTCGCACATCAAGGGCACCAACGGCGAATCGCAGGGCGTGGTGCCCTTCCTCAAGGTGGTCAACGACACGGCCGTGGCCGTGAACCAGGGCGGCAAGCGCAAGGGCGCCGTCTGCACCTACCTGGAAACCTGGCACCTGGACATCGAAGAGTTCCTGGAACTGCGCAAGAACACCGGCGACGATCGCCGCCGCACGCACGACATGAACACGGCCAACTGGATCCCTGACCTGTTCATGCGCCGCGTGATGGAAAAGGGCACCTGGACGCTGTTCTCCCCTTCTAACGTGCCCGATCTGCACGATCTGTTTGGCGCCGACTTTGAAAAGGCCTACGTGGCCTACGAAGAAAAGGCTGCACGCGGCGAGATCAAGCCCGCCAAGACCATCCAGGCCACGGACCTCTGGCGCAAGATTCTCACCATGCTGTTCGAGACTGGCCATCCCTGGATCACGTTCAAGGATGCCTGCAATGTGCGCTCGCCCCAACAGCACGCCGGTGTGGTGCATTCGTCTAATCTGTGCACCGAGATCACGCTCAACACCAGCGACACCGAAACTGCCGTGTGCAACCTCGGCTCGGTGAACCTGCTGCAGCACATCAAGAACGGCCAGATCGACCACGACAAGCTCAAGAAGACCATCACCGTGGCTATGCGCATGCTGGACAACGTGATCGACATCAACTACTACGCAGTCAACAAGGCCCGCGACTCCAACCTGCGCCACCGCCCCGTGGGTCTGGGCGTGATGGCTTTCCAGGACAGCCTGTACGCGCTGCGCATTCCTTACGCCTCGCAAGAGGCGGTGGAATTTGCCGACAAGTCGATGGAAGCCATCTGCTACTACGCCTATTGGGCGTCCACCGAGCTGGCCAAAGAGCGCGGCAAGTACTCCAGCTACAAGGGCTCGCTGTGGGATCGCGGCATCCTGCCTTTCGATACGCTGGACATGCTCTCGCAGGCCCGTGGCGGGTATGTGGAAGTGGACCGCTCGTCCACGCTGGACTGGGATGCCCTGCGCAAGAAGATTGCACTGGACGGCATGCGCAACTCCAACTGCGTCGCCATTGCCCCCACGGCCACCATCTCGAACATCATTGGCGTTGATGCCTCGATCGAGCCTTCGTTCGGCAACCTGTCGGTCAAGTCCAACCTGTCGGGCGAGTTCACGGTCATCAACGGCGGCCTGGTGCGTGACCTCAAGCGCCTGGGCCTGTGGGATGACGTGATGATCATGGACCTCAAGCACTTCAAGGGTTCGCTGCACCCCATCGACCGCGTGCCCCAGGACATCAAGGCGCTCTACTCCACAGCCTTCGAAGTCGAACCCCAGTGGCTGGTGGAAGCCGCATCACGCCGCCAGAAGTGGATCGATCAGGCGCAGAGCCTCAACATCTACATGGCCGGCGCGTCGGGCAAGAAGCTCGACGACACCTACAAACTGGCGTGGGTGCGCGGCCTCAAGACCACCTACTACCTGCGCACCCAAAGCGCTACGCACGTCGAAATGAGCACCGTGAACACACGCCAGCTCAATGCAGTGTCATCGGGCAATGACAGCGGCGCATCGGCAGCTTCAGCCACCGCAGCGGCCAAGCAAAACCCGCTGGAAGCCGCTGCCGCAACGGCCTCTCAGCAGGCTGCAGCTGTGCCAGCCACGGACGTCAAGTTCTGCGCCATCGACGATCCTGGCTGCGAGGCCTGCCAGTAAGCACATTGCCAGCAACGCCTCGGGCTGGCCCGAGGCGTTGCTCCGGTGCTGTGAAGCAACAAAACCTTGCTGCACAACGCTTCAGTGCTTTCCTTTTCGCAGCACTGCTTTCATAATCCGAACACTGGAAAATCTATGTTGACCTGGGACGAAGAAGTCAAGCCCTCATCGCAAAATCAACTGGACGGCGGTCTGCCCAACAACCGCCAGGTGGGACAACCGCCTCTCGCTTTCCAAACGCCTTCGCTGCAGCCTTTGAGCACCTCGGCCCCAGCAGCAAGCGCCACCACCACACCCGTCGCCGCAGCAGCACACCGCCGTGTGAACGCTGCCGACAAGCGCATCATCAACGGCCAGACCGACGTCAACCAGCTGGTGCCTTTCAAGTACAAGTGGGCGTGGGAGAAATACCTCGCCACCTGCGCCAATCACTGGATGCCCCAAGAGGTGAACATGACGCGTGACATCGCGTTGTGGAAGGACCCCAACGGCCTGACCGAAGACGAGCGCCGCATCATCAAGCGCAACCTGGGCTTCTTCGTCACCGCCGATTCGCTGGCCGCCAACAACATCGTGCTGGGCACGTACCGCCACATCACGGCCCCTGAATGCCGCCAGTTCCTGCTGCGCCAGGCGTTCGAAGAAGCGATTCACACCCACGCGTATCAGTACATCGTCGAATCACTGGGTCTGGATGAAAGCGAAATCTTCAACGCCTACAACGAAGTCCAGTCGATCCGCGACAAGGACGAATTCCTGATCCCCTTCATCGAAGCGATCATGGATCCGTCTTTCAAAACCGGCACGCCCGAGACCGACCAGACACTGCTCAAGTCACTGATCGTTTTCGCGTGCCTGATGGAAGGCCTGTTCTTTTACGTGGGCTTCACGCAGATCCTGGCATTGGGTCGCCAGAACAAGATGACCGGCGCTGCTGAGCAGTACCAATACATCCTGCGCGATGAGTCGATGCACTGCAATTTCGGCATCGACTTGATCAATCAACTCAAGCTCGAAAACCCCCACCTGTGGACCGCAGAGTTCAAGGCCGAGATCAAGGCACTGTTCCTCAAGGCCGTGGAGTTGGAATATCGCTACGCCGAAGACACCATGCCCCGTGGCGTGCTGGGCATGAATGCTTCCATGTTCAAGGGCTACCTGCGCTACATCGCCAACCGCCGCGCCACGCAGATCGGGTTGGAGACGCTGTTCCCTAATGAAGAGAACCCGTTCCCGTGGATGAGCGAGATGATCGATCTCAAGAAGGAGCGCAACTTCTTCGAGACCCGGGTTATTGAATACCAGTCCGGTGGTGCGCTGTCCTGGGACTAGCGCCTTTTTTGCAGGCCACACCACCATGGATTTTTACACCACGCCCAGCAACGACAGCGCCGCAGAGCGCTGCCCTGCGGGGCGTTCCCGTGTTCATGGAGATGGAGTTTTCATCCATCTCCATGGATCGCTCTCTGTCCACTGCAGACAGGAAGTGCTCTTTGCAAATTGACCCAAGGAGAACATGATGGCAACTGCGAAAAAACCGGCCGCTAAGAAGGCTGCTCCCGCGAAAAAGGCTGCAACGG
>NZ_QAIM01000652.1:0-10259 GCF_003061035.1 Acidovorax sp. HMWF018 | reverse complement strand
CAAGAAGGCTGTAGCTGCGAAGAAGGCTGCACCCGCCAAGAAGGCAGCAGCACCGGCAAAGAAAGCCGCTCCCGCCAAGAAGGCCGTAGCTGCGAAGAAGGCTGCACCCGCCAAGAAGGCAGCAGCACCGGCAAAGAAAGCCGCTCCCGCCAAGAAGGCCGCAGTAGCCAAGAAGGCCGCAGCACCTGCCAAGGCAGCCCCCGCAAAGAAAGCTGCCCCGGCCAAGAAGGCCCCCAAGGCGCCTGCCCCTGCGGCCGCTGCCCCTGCAGCACAAACCACGCTGAACCCTCAGGCAGCCTGGCCTTTCCCTACGGGCAACAAGCCCTGATCCTGGCGCGCCACGCGCTCAACCCGGTGCAAACGCACCGGGTTTTTTTTCGTCTGTATGCAGGTCTGGGCACTCCCAAGAGCTACCTGGCAAGCAAGCTGCGTTGTACAGCACTGGGCAGCGCAACGCAGACGACACTGGCTCGGAGGATTAACCCAACGGATCGAAATCCAGCGTGTAGTTCTGTGGGCCACGTTGCGCGATCTTGAGAGCGCCAACCCGGTTGCCCAGCTCCGCACAACGCACGAGGGACCAGCCCTTTTCCAGACCAAACAGCAGCGCGCCGCGCCAGGCATCGCCGCAACCCGTGGGGTCCACCACCGCTGCAGGCGCCACAGAGGGTACATGGGTTTTTTCACCATCCACCCAGACCTCGCAGCCCTCTGCGCCCAGCGTCACCACCAGTCCCTGCACCTTGCGGGAGATATCGGCCAAAGACCAGTCGGTGCGGTCGCAGAGCATCTTCCCCTCATAGTCATTGACGGTGACCCAGGTGGCCTGGTCGATGAACTGCGCTAACTCCTGCCCATTGAACATGGGCAAGCCCTGACCTGGATCGAACACAAACGGGATACCCGCCGCCACGAACTGGGCCGCATGCTCCAACATCGCGTCACGCCCATCCGGCGCGATGATCCCCACGCTGACACTGTTGTCTGCACCAATTCGATTGGCATGGGCCTGCATCATGGCGCCAGGATGGAAAGCCGTGATCTGGTTGTTGTCACGGTCCGTCATGATCATCGCCTGCGCGGTGTAGGTGTCCTGCACCTGCCCGACGTGTCGGGCGCTGATACCCAGCGACTGCAGTCGCTGCAGATAGTCAGCACCGTCACTGCCCAACATGGCCATGGGCAACGGCTCCCCACCGAGCAGCTTGAGGCTGTAAGCAATGTTGCCAGCACACCCCCCGAAGTCGCGGCGCAACGACGGGACGAGGAAGGACACATTCAGGATATGGAGCTGATCCGGCAGGATCTGCTCCGCAAAACGCCCCTCGAAAGTCATGATGGTGTCGAACGCCAGGGAACCACAAATGAGGGCAGCCATAGATAGTGAAACTCGGTAAGTTGTTGGGAGAAAAATCAGGGATAGAACGCAAGCAGCCGGTAGCCCGCCACGCGCGCACCGCCGGTGGTCACGAGCACCGACACCGAGGTGCCCCACTCACCTTTCGCGGGCAGCTCCGCTGGAGCCGCCATGTCGGTAGGCAGCAGAACCCGCCGCAATACGGCCTGATCCTGCGCATCGGTAAGGGTCAGCTCCACCGCAGGCATGGCCAGTGGAATGGTGGCGGTGCTCTTCATCGTCAGCGCTAGCTGGTAACTGTCACCCCGGGCTTTGTTGAAAGAAGAACTGTCGATGACCACATCGGCAATCTGGCGCACAGGAGCAAGTTCGCAGCGCAAGGGCTCGCACAGTTTCACCAACCAGGGCCGGGTACGCACATCCAGGGCTGCAATGCGGTCGCGCTCCTGCACCGCAATCTGCAAAGCCAGCCCCAGCAAGGAGACGATGAACCCCAGCCACAAAACCATCCGCACGACCGGCTTGCGCCAAAACGCCTTGCGGCGCGCAGCCACCACAAAGCTGACCTCGGGGTCTGACGCCTGGTTGTCGGCCTCATCGTCGTCGTCGTCAACAGCGGGTCTGGGGCGCGCCTGCAGGATGGCGGCATGCGAATCGTCCTTCACCAACTCCATCGCCGGAGCCTCTGGCGCAACTTCCTTCGACACAAAGTCCACAGAAGGCAACGCGGGCGCAGGCGGGGTGGGCACAACAACGGGCGACGCAGGCTCAGATTTCTGAGCATCGCCTGAAAGTCCAGCACCGGTATCGGATGACGGAGCGAGAGCAACTGGCGCCACCGGAGGCTGTGCAAGCTCTGCTGAGTGACTCGCGCGCTCCTCTGTGCCATCCACATCCATGGTTGCGTTCAGCGCTACCTCGGAATCGCGAAGTTCGGCAAACGGCAGTTCATAGCCTGCCAGGCTGGGGGACGCAGGAACCGGTGGCACAGCTCCACCAAACAAACTGCCGCGTCCATCAGCGACATCCTGCGCCACGTCGGATGGCATCGTGACGGCGGAATGCTCTTGCCTGGCCACATGAACGGCAGTGGAGTGATCATCCAAGCGGAGCGCTGTGTCCGGTATCACCACCGGCTCTGGAGCATCAGCAGGCGCTGTGACGGATGGCGATGCCCCAGCCTCCACCGCTGTCGCAGTCCGCGATGCACTGTGGGCTCTCCATGCAAACGGCGCGGCGACCTCCTTGCCCAAGACATCCGACGAGACTTCCGTGCGAGCCCCGGCAGTAAGAAAAGCAGGTACCGCAGGGCTGGGAATATCGAGCACCGGAGCAGCAGGTGCATCACTGACCATGCCGTACGGATGCGCGTCACCGGCGAGGGTGGCAGCGACCTCGGTGGCGACATCTGAAGCACTGCGGATGGTGGGAGCGTCTACCTTGACAACATCCTGTGGGGCAGGCGGGGGAACGGTGGGCGACTTGCCTCCCCCCCAGGCTCCCAGTGCATCCGGCTTGCGCGCTATGGGCGCAGTGGGCGCGCGCAGGTCCGTGAGCGATACATCGGGCAGCAGCGCAGCCGGTGCCACAGGCAGCAAATGGGCCGAGGCATCGAATACCTCCTTGCATTGGCCGCAGCGCACCCATCCTTCAGAGATGCGCAATTGGTCCGCCACAACCTTGAAGGTGGTGGCGCAGGACGGGCAGCGGGTGATCTGGCTCATCAGCGAGCGATTGTAGAGGCCATGCCACGGCTGCCAGAACGGCGCCCGCGCACCTTCAGCGGCGCGCAGTCATCAAGATCCAGCCGTCTTCGGCATCCGCCACTTCCAGCGGCAGCCAGGGCGCGTAGGCCTCCTTGAGCTCATCCGCCTGGCGCTCCAGAATGCCTGCCAAAACCAGATTCCCACCCACAGCCACATAGCTGCACAGCAGTGGGGCCAATACACGCAACGGAGTGGCCAGGATATTGGCCAGCACGGTCTGGTATTCGCCTTGCGCCTTGTCGGGCAGGCCCGCTTTCAGCGTGACCTGATTGGCCTGGGCGTTTTGCACCGTGGACTCCACGGCAGCCGGGTCGATATCCACCGCATCAATGTCCGTGGCACCGAACTTGGCGGCACCGATGGCGAGGATGCCGGAGCCACATCCGTAGTCCAGCACCCGCCCCAGCAGGTTGCCTTGCTCAGGTTGCGTTGCGCCCTGGCGCGCAATCCAGCGCAGGCACATGCGCGTGGTGGGGTGGGTGCCCGTGCCAAACGCCAAGCCGGGGTCCAGGCGGATGCTCCGTACTGCCTGGGCGGGCAACTCATGCCAGGTAGGCACGATCCAGAAATCCGGGGTGATGTCCACCGGCGCAAATTGCGACTGCGTCAGCCGCACCCAGTCCTGCTCGGGCACCGGGGTGACACCCAGCACCTGGCAGCCCACAAAAAAGTCCTGCACCACCAGCAATTGCTGCGCTTCACGGGCCGCCACCTCGGAGGGGAACAAGGCCACCACGCGGCTGCGTTGCCAGCCATCCTTGGGCGGAGGCATGCCAGGCTCGCCAAACAGCGCCTGTTCAGCATCGGTCTGGGCATCGGCGTCTTCTACCGACACGGACAGCGCATCCAGCGCGTCCAGCGCATCGCTGACCGCTTCAATCCGGTCCTCGGGGCACATCAGACTCAGCTCAAACATAGGCATCTCTCAGAAAAAGTGAAATGCTGGCACCCGTTGCCAGGAGCCAGCATGTGAATGACCTGCTGCGTGCCAGCTCAGCGTTTGTGCTGCGACAGCCACTCTTCCAGGTAGTGGATGTTGGTGCCGCCCGCCATGAACTTGGCGTCCACCATCAGCTCGCGGTGCAGCGGCACATTGGTGTTGATGCCTTCGATCACCGTCTCGGACAGGGCCGTGCGCATGCGGGCCAGCGCCTGCTCGCGCGTGTCGCCGTGCACGATGATCTTGCCGATCATCGAGTCGTAGTTGGGTGGCACGAAGTAGTTGGTGTAGGCATGCGAGTCCACGCGCACGCCGGGGCCACCTGGTGGATGCCAGGTGGTAATGCGCCCGGGCGAAGGGATGAACTTGTACGGGTCTTCCGCGTTCACCCGGCACTCGATGGCATGGCCACGGATTTCGATCTGGCGCTGGGTGAAAGGCAGCTTCTCGCCCGCCGCCACCATGATCTGCGTTTTCACGATGTCCACGCCCGTGATCCACTCAGTCACGGGGTGTTCCACCTGCACACGGGTGTTCATCTCGATGAAGTAGAACTCGCCGTTCTCGTACAGGAACTCAAACGTGCCCGCGCCCCGGTAGCCGATCTTCTTGCAGGCAGCGACGCAACGCTCGCCGATCTTCTCGATCAGCTTGCGAGGAATGCCTGGAGCTGGCGCCTCTTCGATCACCTTCTGGTGGCGGCGCTGCATGGAGCAGTCGCGCTCGCCCAAATACACCGCATTGCGGTGCTTGTCGGCCAGGATCTGGATTTCGATGTGGCGTGGGTTCTGGAGGAACTTCTCCATGTACACCGCAGGATTGCCAAACGCGGCACCCGCCTCGGCCTTGGTCATCTGCACAGCATTGACCAGTGCGGCCTCGGTGTGGACCACGCGCATGCCACGGCCACCGCCGCCGCCTGCGGCCTTGATGATCACCGGGTAGCCCACTGCCTTGGCAATGCGGCGGATCTGCACCGGATCGTCGGGCAATTCGCCCTCAGAACCCGGCACGCAGGGCACGCCTGCACGGATCATGGCCTGCTTGGCGGACACCTTGTCGCCCATGATGCGGATCGACTCGGGCGTGGGGCCGATGAACTGAAAGCCACTCTTTTCGACGCGCTCGGCAAAGTCGGCATTCTCGGACAGGAAGCCATAGCCGGGGTGAATGGCCTCGGCGTCGGTCACTTCGGCCGCCGAGATGATGGCGGGCATGTTGAGGTAGGACAGCGGCGAGGGCGCTGGGCCGATGCAAACAGCCTCTTCGGCCAGCTTGACATACTTGGCGTCGCGGTCGGCCTCGGAATAGACCATGACGGCCTTCACGCCCAGCTCATGGCAAGCGCGCTGGATACGGAGAGCAATCTCTCCGCGATTCGCAACAAGAATCTTCTTGAACATGAGCGCCTTATTCGATGACGAACAGCGGCTGTCCGTATTCCACGGCTTGGCCGTTCTCGCCCAGGATGCGGGTGACGGTGCCCGACTTGTCGGCTTCGATCTCGTTGAGGATCTTCATGGCCTCGATGATGCAGATGGTCTCGCCTTCCTTGACCTGGCTGCCCACTTCGACAAAAGCCTTGGCGCCAGGGCTGGATGAGCGGTAGAAGGTGCCCACCATGGGCGACTTGACGATGTGGCCGGTGGGTGCGGCGGCCGCAGGGGGCGCGAGCAATTCCGCCACAGGCGCGGCAGCAGGCGCAGCGGCAGGAGCTGCAACCGGGGCGGGCACATACTGCTGAACCACGGCACCACCGCTCTTGACGATGCGGACTTTGCCCTCGGCCTCGGTAATTTCGAGTTCGGACACGTTCGACTCGGACACGAGATCGATGAGGGTTTTGAGTTTTCGCAGATCCATGGAAGCTCCAACGGCTATAAAACTGAATAGGGCGCGAATTTACTCCAATTTCACCCTATCGCAGTCTTCCACACCCATTTTTCATGAACTTCGGCATGGGAATTGCCGCTTCTCAAAGGAAAGACGCACCCAGAAGGCCTGAAAGGCGGCTGCTTTTCGACGCGAACCCTCAGCCCATACCTGCCCAAAGCTGCAAGTCCTGGGTGGTCACTTGCCCCATTTTACGATGCAGCACCTTTCCCTCCCCACCAAGGACCACGGTGAAAGGCAGGCCTCCCGTCAGGTTGCCCAGCGACCGGCCCAGATCCGTGCCACCCAGTCCCGCCAGTCCCACAGGGAAATCCAGCGGGATACGCGTCAGAAACTTGCGTACCGCTGACGGCTGGTCAATGGCCAAACCCAGCACTTGCCAGCCTTTGGCAGATTGTTCGCGATAGAAGGCGTTGAGCATGGGCAGCTCTTCCACACAAGGCGGACACCAGGTGGCCCAGAAATTGAGCAGCAACGGCTTGCCTGCCAATGACTTCATGACCAAGGTGCCACCCGCGGGAGTGTCAAATTCCAGCCCCCAGAGCGCCTGCTCGGCCCCGTGCTCCACGGCGTGGGGCTGAAACTTCCACCATGCCAGGCCTGCGCCCCCCAAAGCGGCGGCACCTGCCACCCCGGCATACAAAAAGCGCCTGCGAGCGGCGTTGGGCGCGACGTTGCCAGGAGTCACAGGTTCGGGGGATTCAGCAGGCTGGGTCATGGGGTCGTGTTTTCTTGAAGCAAGCGGCGCACTGCCGTGATGTCACCACGCGGGGTTCGGCCCTTGGTGTCGGGCCGGAGCGCACCCCGCAGGTCGTCAAGGTCGTAAATCAGCAGGTGCACGCCGATCATTTCGTTGAGTTCGGGCGATTTGCTGCCAAGACTCAATGCCTCCACCGATTCACCGTGGAAGCCAGTGACCGTGCGGGGTTCGTAGTCCACATGATGATCGATCAGAGCGATTTCTGCCGATTTGGGGTCATCGCAGAACAACTGCAGGTAAATATCCGACAGACGTGTGGCCGTTCCGTGCCACACCGCACCCGCCAGATGCGGCCGGAAAGCCGCCATGCGCTCCATCCACACCAGGGCCAGCTGGCGCAGTGCCCGCAGCTCGCGCGGCTGGGTGTCAGCACAGAAGAGCTGGATGTACTCGCGCACAGCCTCTTCCACCAGGTCGTTGTCCGGCAGCGGGGTACGGGCCGGCAAACCCATCTGCCGCAGCGCACGGCGCTTGGCGGGGCCCCATTCCAGCCCTTCTTCCACCACCAGGCGGGCCGTGGTGTGGGCGATTTCTTCGCTCAAAGGTGTGTGCATGGCAGACAGAGGCAACTAAGGACCCTGCATTGTGGCGCGAAGCGATGACGGCACGGGTGATGCCCCTCAGACGCCCCTGGCAACCCCAACAACCGCCGCCCCGAAAGACTATTGTTTTGAGAGCAACTCAGGCAGATGGAACAGGCGCCAGCTGCCACTTTTGCTCTGAACAGTGCGCGGAACCCCGGCTTTAGAATCAGCGCCCATGCATATACACATACTGGGCATCTGCGGCACTTTCATGGGAGGCTTGGCGGCCCTTGCGCGCGAGGCGGGCCACAAAGTGACAGGCTGCGACGCCGGGGTCTATCCCCCCATGAGCGACCAGCTCCGCGCGTTGGGCATCGACCTGATCGAAGGCTTCGGCGCCGACCAGCTCGCGCTCCAGCCCGACATGTTTGTGGTGGGCAACGTCGTGAGCCGCGCCAGGCTGGCCGATGGCTCCCCCAAGTTTCCGCTGATGGAAGCCATTCTGGACGCCGGACTGCCCTACACCAGCGGGCCCCAATGGCTGGCCGAGCACGTGTTGCAGGGCCGCCATGTGCTGGCCGTGGCTGGAACCCATGGCAAGACCACCACCACATCGATGCTGGCGTGGATTCTGGAGTCTTCCGGGCAGCAACCGGGCTTTCTGATCGGCGGGGTGCCGCTGAACTTTGGCGTGTCCGCACGCCTGGGCGCTGCACAGCGCCCTGCCCCCGCCGCCGCGCCGCTCGGGGCCGCGCCGCTGTTCGTGATCGAGGCCGACGAATACGACACCGCCTTTTTCGACAAACGCAGCAAATTCGTGCACTACCGGCCCCGTACGGCTGTGTTGAACAATCTGGAGTTCGACCACGCGGACATCTTTGACGACCTGGCGGCCATCGAACGCCAATTCCACCATCTGGTGCGCACCGTGCCGCCGTCAGGGCGCGTGGTGGTCAATGGGCTGGAAGAAAGCCTGGCACGTGTGCTGCACACCGGCTGCTGGAGCGAAGTGACGAGCTTTGGCGCTGCAGTCAGCGACTTTCACGCGGTGGGCGACCCGCAGGCATTTGATGTGGTGCACCAGGGGCATACCGTGGCGCGCGTGGAGTGGACGCTGACCGGCGTGCACAACCAGCTCAATGCGTTGGCAGCCATGGCAGCGGCCCACCATGTAGGCGTGGCGCCCGAGCAGGCGGCAGCCGCGTTGGGCAGTTTTCAGAACGTCAAGCGGCGCATGGAGCTGCGCGGCACAGTGGGCGGCGTGGCCGTGTACGACGACTTTGCCCACCATCCCACCGCATTGCGTACCACCCTGGACGGCTTGCGCCGCACCCTGGGCCCGGGTGCCCGCATCCTCGCTGTGTTCGAGCCCCGCAGCAACACCATGAAACTGGGCGCGATGAAAAGCCAATTGCCCTGGGCCCTGGAGCCGGCCGACCTGGCCTTTTGCCACACGGCTGGGCTGGACTGGGATGCCGCGCAGGCTCTGGCACCACTGGGAGTAGGCCCTGGACAGCGCGCCCAGACGGCCCCGGACATCGATACGCTGGTGGCCCTGGTCACCCAGGCCGCGCGCCCGGGCGACCATGTGGTGTGCATGAGCAATGGCGGTTTTGGCGGCATCCACGCCAAACTGCTGCAAGCACTACAAAAATAATAGCTGCCAGCACATATTCCACTAGCGCTAGCAGCCAACTTCTAGCCGATGGTGGTCAAAATGTGACTGCCATGCCCGGCACGTCCACGCGCACGATAGGCTTGACCAGAGCGGCACTGGAAGCGCGCGCAAAGTCGCGAGACCACACTGGGTCCTGCATCAGCGCCGCACCGGCTGCGCGTGCCACGGTCAGCACCTTGTCGGCCAGCAGCACCTTGCCGCTGGCGCGCAAGGGCTCGCAATCCAGCGCGATGAACTGGTCGTCGAGCCAGCGCCGACCCGCCTCGTGGGCCATGGGCTCGGCACCCTCCAGATCAAAACGGTATTCCTGATTCGCGGCCAGTTTGACCGACACTTCGCTGTGCATGATGGATAGCCTTTCTGCGTTTTTTGCGGTGACTCGGGCCAGCAGCTGCACCTGGTGTGCAGCGATAGGCCCAAGTTTAGATCTTGCGATAGACCTGACGATCAGCGGGCGCGACGCGCCTTGATAGAGTCCGACAGCTCAGCCAGCGCCTGCAGCGAAGCGTCCCAGCCCAGGCAAGCGTCGGTGATGCTCTTGCCGTATTCGAGTGCCGAAGGATCGTCCTTGCCAGGCGTGAATTTCTGGGCGCCTGCCGTCAGGTGGCTTTCGATCATCAGGCCGAACACGCTGCGCGAACCGCCCGCCACCTGGGCCGCCACATCGCGGGCCACGTCCAGCTGCTTTTCGTGCTGCTTGCTGCTGTTGGCATGGCTGCAGTCCACCATCAATGTGGCGGGCAGCTTGGCAGCTTCGAGGTCTTTGCAAGCCGCGGCCACACTGGCAGCGTCGTAGTTGGGCGTCTTGCCGCCGCGCAAAATCACATGGCAGTCCTTGTTGCCCTTGGTGTTCACGATGGCGACCTGGCCGTTCTTGTGCACCGACAGGAAGTGGTGGCCTCGGCTGGCCGACTGGATGGCGTCGGTGGCGATGCGGATGTTGCCGTCCGTGCCATTCTTGAAGCCGATGGGGGCCGAGATGCCGGAGGCCAGCTCGCGGTGCACCTGGCTTTCGGTGGTGCGTGCGCCAATCGCGCCCCAGCTGATCAGGTCGCCGATGTACTGGGGCGAAATCACGTCCAGGAACTCGCTGCCGGCGGGCATGCCCAGGCGGTTGATCTCGATGAGCAGCTGGCGCGCAATGCGCAGGCCTTCGTCGATGCGGTAGCTCTCGTCGAGGTAGGGGTCATTGATGAGCCCCTTCCAGCCCACGGTGGTGCGTGGCTTTTCGAAGTACACGCGCATCACGATTTCGAGCGTGTCAGCGTACTGGGTGCGCACGGCCATCAGGCGGCGGGCGTACTCGACAGCGGCGGCGGGATCGTGGATAGAGCAAGGGCC
>NZ_QAIM01000122.1:0-9019 GCF_003061035.1 Acidovorax sp. HMWF018 | reverse complement strand
CCCAAATGGGCGGCGCAAGAGGCCACAAAATCCAAAAAATGGCGTCTTCCGCGTTCGCGCGGGAAATTTCGAGGGCTTGTTCAGCGTAGCCTTAGACCACTCCTTGGCTCTGAACGCGTTTGGAGGAGGCGAGTAGCCGTGCTGGGACATGACCCAAGCCACGAACGATCCACACCAAGCGTCCTTCTTGCCAGAATCGTCTTTGGCCCAGTATTTGGCGGCCTTGTGATACTCCATGATGCGCGGATTGGCACTGGCACCTGCCACTTCTTTCTGACCCAGTTCGCGTTCGGCCGTCGCGATCCAAGGAGCCCCCAAATCAGCGCTGGAGGGCGCGGGGTTGGTCAAGGCAAGCTTCGATTGCACCGTGTTTTCGGCGTCAGCCCGGCACATGAGCTCGGTCATTGTTTTGCTGCCAGGCCGAATCAACCCATCCGGACGCGTTATGCCTATGTTGCGTTGAAAGGCCTGAATCTTGAAAATGGTCCGCGCCCCGGGCGAACCATCTGCCACCAGTTGCTGAACACCCGGCATGTCAATCTCGTTGAGCAACCGCTGAACGATCATGGTGTCGTTCAAGGAATTGCGGCCGCCTTGGCCAACGGTATCCGTGATCATCGGCGTCTCCTATGCGCTCGGTGGATGTTCAAGGCTTTCACGCCAACTGCGTCTTCATCCGCTCCGCCCGCTCCTTCGGCGAGGGGTGGGTGGACAGAAAGTTGCTCAAATCACCGCCCGACATCGCGGCCAGCTTTTCCAGTGCGCTCACGCAGGCACTCGGCTGGTAGCGCTTGGCTTTCATGAAGCCCATCGCGTAATCGTCGGCCTCGCGTTCGTTGCTTTGGGAGTGCTGGGCGCGCACCACTTTTTCAAACAGATCTCCCAGTTGCGAGTCGGCGATGGCGCCGGCGCGGCTGTTGCTGGACGAGACGGCATTGCGCAGGGCGCTGGTGCGCAGGGCCGCCTGGATGCGGGCCTTGCTGTGGCCCTTTTTGACGTGGCCGATTTCGTGGCCGATGACGTAGCGCACTTCGTCATCGGTGAACTTGTCCATCAGGCCCGAGTACACACGGATGGTGCCGTTGGCCATGGCAAAGGCGTTGATGTCCGGGGTGAGGTAGACCTTGAAGTTCATCTTCAGGCCGTCATACGTGCCCAAGCCCGCCGTGAGTTTGTTCAGGCGCGTGGCGTAAGGGTTGCCGGCGGGGGCAATGCGGTTTTGGCGGTCGCTTTCAGCGGCCATCTGGTCAAAGGCAGCCTTGACCTCGTCGTCGGTCAGCGACTCGGATTTGGCCAGGTCCTTGCCCGCGTCGAGCATCTTGCCCAGGTCAAACTGTGCCCAGACGGGCGATACGGCACTCACGCCGGATGCCAGGGTCACAAGCGTCAGTAGTTGGCGGCGGTCCATCGAATTCCCTCTCTCTTCTTTATCGTTGCTTTAGGTATGGATGTTTTATCGAGCAACCTTGTGCAAGCAAAGGTTCTCAAGTGCGCCGAAATATAGCGACGCCACCTCCTGATTCCGGCGGTGGGTCCTGTCTGCAGATGTAAGAGCTGTGTGCCGATGCTCGGTGCGGTCAGTGCGCCAAAGCGTCGTTCACGTGCGCTCTAAAAAGGGTATCGCTGGCGACACATCCACCTTCGCGCGGCGCGACGCGCGCAGCGGCAGAGGATTGCTGCTTCAGAAGGCCGAACGGCTTGGCAGAAAATGCCACCACCCGGGGTGGTGCGGCTCAGCGCCCCAGCCCGCGCTTGAGCTCCTTGAGCAGCAGCAGCACCTGGTTGGATGCGTGTCGGCAACTGCCGTTGAGCAGCTGCGCCGCCTTGGGCTGGTCGCCCGACTGGAAAGCTGTCACCACGTCGGCCGCCTGCTGGTGAAAGTATTTGTGCCGCGCCACCAGCATGTCGAACGCTGGGTAATGCCCCAGGCGCACCCGGCCCGTGCCGTAGAGCCATCGGCCCAGGTCACAGCGGTCGTCCTGGCAGATGCGTTCGGGCCGCATGACTTCGTCGGAGCGCCCGTTGACCATGTCTTGCAGCTGCAGGCGCCAGCGCTCGTGGCTGGCAATGGCGGCGTCGATGTCGATCTCGGTCATCAGCGTGGCCGCGTACTCGGCGTCCAGCACCAGTTCACTGCCGTTGTCTTCCATGGCCCAGGTGGTCTCGGGGCTGGTGGGGTCCTGCTCCCGGATCTTGAACAAGCGGCTGAAAAAACCCATGCGTCATCCCTTTTGCGCGACTGGCCCGCGCAGCGCGAAATGGCGGCCAGCGCGGAAATGTCTTGAAACATTCTGTGGCGCCTCCGCAGTTTTGGCTACCAAAAAATGGCCCCTTCGTAAAAATGTGCGTGGGCAACCCCGCTGCCACTGCCAGCTCTGCGCCCACCGCCTGCACAAAAGCAACGGCAGCCGGACAATGGGCGCATGACTTCCACTCCCCGCCGCCCTGCCCTTTCCATGCTTGATCTGGTGGCCGTCCGCGAAGGCGGCACCGTGGCCCATGCGCTGCAGATTGCGCTGCGCACCGCCCAGCATGCCGAAAAACTGGGCTTTGCCCGCTATTGGCTGGCCGAGCACCACAACATGGCGGGCATTGCCAGCTCCGCCACCGCCGTGCTGGTAGGCCACATTGCGGGTGGTACCTCGCGCATCCGCGTCGGGTCGGGCGGCGTGATGCTGCCTAACCATGCCCCGCTGGTGGTGGCCGAGGCCTTTGGCACACTGGCCGAGCTGTACCCCGACCGCATCGACCTGGGCCTGGGCCGCGCGCCGGGCACCGACCCCACCACCATGCGAGCACTGCGCCGCAACCGGGTGGAAACCGAAGAAGACTTTCCCCGCGACGTGGCAGAGTTGCAGCGCCTGCTGGCCCCTGCCGAGCCCGGCCAGCGCCTGATTGCCATGCCAGGCGCGGGCACCAATGTGCCGATCTGGCTGCTGGGCTCCAGCCTGTTTTCGGCCCAGCTCGCAGCCGAGCGCGGTTTGCCGTATGCGTTCGCCTCGCACTTTGCGCCGCGCCTGCTGCACCAGGCCATCGACCTGTACCGCAATCTGTACCGGCCGTCTGCCGCCTGGCCCAAGCCCTATGTGGCCATTGGCGTGCCGCTGATCGCTGCCCCGACGGACGAAGAGGCCGACTACCTGGCCAGCAGCACCTACCAGCGCGTGCTCGGCATCTTGACGGGTGACCGCCGCCGCCTGCTGCCGCCCATCGAGAACTACGCTGCGCGCCTGCAACCCCAAGAGCGTGCAGCGATTGGCGACTTTTTGGCTGCGGCCGTGATTGGCGGGCCGGACACGGTGCGTGCAGGGCTGGCCAGCCTAAGCGAAGCCACAGGCGCCGACGAGCTGATGCTGGTGAGCGATGTGTACGACCCTGCGCTGCGTTTGCGCTCGCTGGACATTGCCGCCAAGGCCCACGCCACACTGGGCCAGGCCGCCGTCGCGGCCTGAGCACCTGGGCAGCCGGCGGGCGCCTGGGCGCCGCTCTCATTCTTCAGCGCGCCAGGTAGCCGCCATCCACGGGGTAGTACGCCCCGGTCACAAACGACGCCTTGCTGGACGCGAGCCAGGTCACCAGTTCGGCCACCTCCTCGGGCTGCCCCAGGCGGCCGATGGGGTGGGCGCCAACCAACATGGCGTTGATGCCGGCGTCCTGCTCCAGCCCGCTGATCATGGGCGTGTGGATGAAAGCAGGGCCCACGGCATTGACGCGCACGCCGTGCGCGCTGTATTCGATGGCCGCAGCCTTGGTCAGCCCCACCACCCCGTGCTTGGCCGCCGTGTAGGCGGGCGCCGTGGCAAAGCCCACCGAACCCAGGATAGACGCCATGTTGATGATGGAGCCGCCACCGTTCTTCAGCATCGCGGCGATCTGGTACTTCATGCCGTAGAACACGCCCGACAGGTTGATGTTGATGACCTGCGCCCAGCCGTCCAGCGGGTAGTCGGCCGTAGGCGCCTGCGGGCCACCGATGCCCGCGTTGTTGCAGGCCACGTCCAGGCGGCCGTAGTGGACGACGGTGCGCTGCACCAGCGCCTCGCAATCCTCGGGCTTGCCCACGTCAGCCGCTACAAAGATCGCATCGCCCCCGGCTGCGCGCACCTGCGCGGCGGTTTCCTCGCCCGCCTGCACATTCACATCCGACACCACCACCTTGGCACCTTCACGCGCCCACACCAGCGCAATCGCGCGGCCGATGCCCGAAGATGCGCCCGTTACCAATGCCACCTTGTTTTTCAGCATGAAAGACCCCTTGTTCGTTCCAAACGCCTGCAACCTGATGCCACAGATCAACTTTCATTCTGCGCGTGCCATGCGTCAGCGCCTTGACCTGTGTCATGCCCCGGGCAAGGGAGTCGAGTGGAAGCCCCCGGCCTTGGGTAGCGGCTACCATCAGGGTCTGCCAAGCCTGCGGCGGACATCCGTCCGTTGCAGGACTGCCTGATTTCCACGCCGACGCCCCACCACCCACGCCCGCATTTGCATGCCTGCTTTTTCCTTTGAAGCCCTGGACGCCCAGGGCCAGACCCGCAAAGGCCTCCTGGAGGCTGACACCGCCAAGGCCGCACGCAGCCTGCTGCGGGCCCAGGCGCTGGTACCGCTGGCGGTGGAGCTGGTGCAGACGGGCCAGTCGCTGGACGGCCGGTCCGCCAGCCTGGGCCAGCGCCTGTTCACCCGGCCGGTGTTCAGCGCGACGGGGCTGGCCATCTGGACACGGCAGATCGCCGGGCTGGTGTCGTCGGGCCTGCCGCTGGAACGTGCACTCACCGCGCTGTCCGAAGAAGCCGACGATGAACGCCAGCGCCACCTGGTGGCGGCCCTGCGCGCCGAGGTCAATGCGGGTGCCACCTTTGCCCGCGCACTTTCGCAGCACCCGCGCGAGTTCTCTGACATCTACTGCGCCGTGATCGGTGCGGGCGAGCACAGCGGCAACCTGGGCCTGGTGCTGGAGCGCCTGGCCGACGACCTGGAAGAGCGCCAGGCACTCAAGGCCAAGCTGGTGGGCGCTGCGCTGTACCCGGCCATCGTGACCCTGGTGGCCATCGTGATCGTGTTGTTCCTGGTGGGCTATGTGGTGCCGCAGGTGGCCAGCGTGTTTGCAGGCACCAAGCGGGCGTTGCCGTTCCTGACAGTGGCCATGCTGGGCCTCAGCGCCTTTGTGCGAAGCTATGGCTGGGTGATGTTGATTGCTTCTATTTTGATAGCACTTGGGACAAGATGGGCGCTCACCATAGGCCATATTCGCGAGAAATTTGATGCCGCCTGGCTCAATCTGCCCCTGGTGGGCAAACTGGCGCGCGGCTACAACGCAGCACGGTTTGCCGGCACGCTGGCCATGCTGGCAGGCGCCGGGGTGCCGATCCTGAAGGCCTTGCAGGCGGCTGCTGAAACGCTGAACAACCGCGCGCTGCGGGCCGACGCGCTCGACGCCCTGGTTCTGGTGCGCGAGGGTGCCCCGCTGGCCTCGGCCCTGGCCCAAAAGAAACGCTTTCCGGGCCTGCTGTCGATGTTTGCACGCCTGGGCGAACAGACCGGACAACTGCCCGTGATGCTGCAGCGCGCGGCCCGCCAGCTCTCGGCAGAGGTCCAGCGCCGCGCCATGGCCCTGGCTACGATCCTGGAGCCGCTGCTCATCGTGGGCATGGGCCTGATCGTGATGCTCATCGTGCTGGCCGTGCTGCTACCGATCATCCAGCTCAACCAGTTTGTAAAGTGACCTTATGGCCGTGACGCTCGACGACAAGCTGGTAGTCGCGATTTCCTCGCGCGCGCTGTTCAATTTTGAGGAAGAGAACCGCGTCTTCGAAAAGGACAACGACCGCGCCTACGTGGACATGCAGCGCCAGCGGCTCGACGTACCTGCTGCGCCGGGCGTGGCGTTTTCACTGGTGCGCAAGCTGCTCGCGTTCAATACCTCCGAGCACCAGCGCGTGGAGGTGGTGCTGCTGTCGCGCAATGACCCGGTGAGCGGCATGCGCGTGTTCCGCTCGTGCCATGCCCATGGTCTGCCCACCATCCAGCGCGGTGTGTTCACGCAAGGGCGCGACCCGTTTCGCTACCTGCGGCCGCTGGGTGCACACCTTTTCCTGTCCGCCAACGAGGCCGACGTGCGCGAGGCCTTGCACCTGGGCTACCCCGCCGCGCGGGTGGTGACGGAGTCGGTGCAGGCGGGCGACTCCAACCCCAACGAAGTGCGGATTGCCTTTGACGGCGACGCCGTGTTGTTCTCCGATGAGGCCGAGCGCGTGTACCAGGCGGAGGGGCTGGCCGCCTTCCAGCAGCACGAGACCGACAAGGCCGCACAGCCCCTGCCCGACGGCCCGTTCAAACCCCTGCTGGCCGCCTTGCACCGCCTGCAGTCTGCGGGCGAGGCCGGTGGCACCGGCATGCGCATCCGCACCGCGCTCGTCACCGCCCGCAGCGCCCCCGCGCACGAGCGCGCCATCCGTACCCTGATGGACTGGAACATTGCGGTGGACGAAGCCATGTTCCTGGGCGGCCTGCCCAAGGGCGAATTTCTGCGCGAGTTCGAACCCGATTTCTTCTTTGACGACCAGACCGGCCACGTCACGTCGGCAGCGCGCCACGTGCCTGCGGGCCATGTGAACAGCGGCATCTCGAATCCGGTGCGGGTCGCGGGGAACTGACCCGCAGGAGCCTCGGCTGCAGGCTGGCGCGCTGTGCCCCTCTGCACCCAGCCCTTGGGAAAAGTTCTGCAAAGACTTGCAACGCCCGGTGAAAGCCTGCAAAGCCCCGGTTGCAAACCACCGCCATCGCCCCCCATGTGCCACCATGGCCGTTGAGACTTCGAAGGAGAACACTTTGCGCATTCGCACATCCCTAGCGTTCATGGGGTTGCAAAGGGCGGTACTGGCGACCGTGGCCCTGTTGGCAGCCTGTGCAGCACTGGCACAAACGCCCCCACCAGCACCGGCCCCTCCAGCGGAGACACACGCCGCCACAGAGCCCGCAGCGGCAGTAAGCCCCGGCGAGCTGAAGGCCCAACGTGAATTCAAGATGCTGGACTTCAACGGGGACGGCAAGCTCAGCCGCTCTGAGGTGAAGCTGTTCCCGCGCCTGGCGGCGGCCTTTGACGAGGCCGACACGGATGGCGATGGCTTTGTGTCATATGCCGAAGTCCGTGCCTTCGCCGCCAAGTACCGCGCCGAGCGTGATCGCCAGCGAGCAGCGGCACAAGCGGCTGCGACGTCGGCGGCACCGGCTGCGCCGCCCCCTGCGCCAGAGACCCGTCCGTGAGGAACGCTGGTTGCACTTTGCCAAGCGGCAAAGCCCAAAAAATCAGTCCAATCGACTTGGAGCGCTAGTGCAATATGCACCGTCAGCTATCCATTTAATAGCAGAAAAATACCAGACGCATCGAGGCAGTACCCACGGATTCTGTGCGCACGGCACCGTGCACCCACTGCATGCAGCGCCTGTACGTCACAGTTTGCCGCTGCGCAGTGGCTTCGCTGCACTGCACCGGGCTCGCCACCGCACGCAATGGGCCGCCCTCAGGGCAGTCAACCCGGCAGCGCCAGCTGCTCAGGCGCCACCGGTGCGCTTGACCTTGGGGTCGGTGTAGGTCAGCGGCTCGTTCTTGGCCTGCTGGGCCAGGCGCTCCTGCAAGGTCATCTTGTTGACGTCCTGCGCTACCTCTACCGCGCTGCCGCTGGCGCGCCACATCGACTGGATGAACTCCAGCAGCTGCTTGTAGATCGGCTCTTTGGGAGGCTCCGGCGGCTCTTCGACGGTGTCTTTCTTTTTTACCGCCGTCCAGTCCCGGTTGGGCGCCTCGGGCGCCGAGGGTTTGTCCGGCTCGCGCACGATCGCCCCCTCACCCATCCGGTCCATGGACTCGACAGGGTTGGGAGCGTTGATGGGACGCACCGGAGGCGCACCCGAGGCGCCAGTGGAATACAAATCAGCGCCCTGAGGACGCCAGGACGGCGATCGATCGACAGGTGGCATTTGCATGACATTGGCCCGTAGTTGAACAAAAGGTACAGAGGGTCTTTCGGCCTCTTCGTACATTCATTACGGCAAAAAGAAGGGTGAATTTAGGTCTTTTTCACCGATTGAACGAAATTTAGGGTTTTCCCTAGTAAAAAGCCAGCTTTTTGGGACGGTTTAGCGTCAGGCAGGGACCACGAAGGTGCCAAACAGTGCCCCGAATGGGCCGAATCGGCTGAACAGAGCGCTGGGCATGCGCCGAATGTCGCAACAGCACCACGCCGTCAGAAGGCCGGGCGCCCGCTGGCCATCACCCGCTGCAGGGGAACAGGCAGAAAAGTAAGCGGCTCGGGCCGTGCGCAAGGAACGCGCAAGAGGGAGTCTCCGCCGGCCCCCATTCCCGACAGAGCATGTTGACGGTCTTGCAGAGGAGCGCAGACAGGCTCCTACGCCTGGCGGGACAAGGTCCGAGCCCAGGACGGAGCCGGCTTGACTCCGCCTTACAAGGTCAAAGAAAGCGTTCGAGCAAGCGGCGCGAATGCTTGTCCAGTGCCGTGGTGTCCTTCACACGGAACTGCAAGCCGTCGCCCCCGGCAATCAGCAGCCGGGTGCGCCCGCCCAGGCGGCGGATGTCCTCTTCGGCCTTGAGCACCAGGCGGGCAGGCCCTCGGTCGGTCTCCAAATCCCAGGTGCTGGGGGTCGAGAAACTAGAAACGGCGAGGATTTTCTGGATAGTGGGCACAAACTCGCGCACCTCCAGCTCTTCATCAATGAGCTGCCGGGCGGTGCCCGTCACGGCCTCCAGCCGGGGAACCCACAGCAGCTCATGACCGTCGGTGCCCACCAGGGACAGCCCCTCGCCCGGCGCAGCGATAGGAAAGGCACGCACGGGAGTCACGCCCTCATGGGCCGTGCCATCGGCCAGGGTCAGGACGAGGCGGCCGTGCGGGTTGCGCGTGAGCTGGAAGGCGGGGGTGGACGACGATGGGGTCAGGGAAGCATTCATGGCAGGGTCGCTCACAGCGTCTCAGGGGTTGCCGGCGGGGTGGGCAGGGTGCAGCAG
>NZ_QAIM01000121.1:0-3947 GCF_003061035.1 Acidovorax sp. HMWF018 | reverse complement strand
TCTTGTTTGTCTCGGGCCAGGTGGGCAGCCGCGAGGACGGCTCGCCCGAGCCCGACCTGAAAGCCCAGGTGCGCCTGGCGTTCAGCAACCTCAACGCCGTGCTGCACGCTGCAGGCTGCACGTTTGATGACGTGGTGGACGTGACGATGTTCGTGGTCAACCCGGAGGCGAACTTCGAGACCGTCTGGGGCGTCGTGCCCGAGTTCTGGGGGGAGGCGTCCTACCCCACGCTCACCGGCATCGGGGTGACCTGGCTGTACGGGTTCCAGTTCGAGATCAAGGTGATCGCGAAGCTGCCTGGCTATAAGGGCTGATGGGCCGGAACATTTGAATCAAACAGGCTTCCAGCGCTTATCGAAAAAGCGCTGGAAGCTATTCAATTCATAGCGTCACAGGTTCGGCGCCAGCAGCCGCTCCAGCACCTTCTCCTCCATGCCCCGGCGCTGGGCCATGTCGTGCAGTTGGTCTTCGCCAATCTTGCCGACGTTGAAGTACACGCTGTCGGGGTGGCCGATGTAGAAGCCGCTCACGCTGGCGGCGGGCATCATGGCCAGGCTTTCGGTGAGCGACATGCCGATCTCGCCAGCCTGCAGCACGCGGAACAGGTCGGTCTTGGCGCTGTGGTCCGGGCAGGCGGGGTAGCCGGGCGCGGGGCGGATGCCCTGGTACTTCTCGGCAATCATGTCGTCGTTACTCAGCGCTTCACCGGCAGCGTAGCCCCACAGGTCGGTGCGCACGCGGTGGTGCAGGGCTTCGGCAAAGGCTTCGGCCAGGCGGTCGGCCAGGCTCTTGAACATGATGGCGGAGTAGTCGTCCAGCGCGTCGATGAAAGCCTTTTCTTTCTTCTCAATGCCCAGGCCCGCCGTCACGGCAAACATACCGGCGTAGTCGGCAATGCCGCTGGACTTAGGGGCCACAAAGTCGGCCAGGCAGCGGCTGGGGCGGGTCACGCCGTCGATGGTGTGTTTCTCGGCCTGCTGGCGCAGGCCGTACCAGGTCATGGCCACTTCGGTGCGGGTGTCGTCGGTATAGAACTCGATGTCGTCATCGTTCACGCTGTTGGCGGGCAGCAGGGCCATCACGCCGCTGGCCGTAAGCCACCGGCCTTCGATGATCTTCTTGAGCATGGCCTGCCCATCGGCAAACACACGCGTGGCTTCCACGCCCACGATCTCGTCGGTGAGGATGGCAGGGTACGGGCCGGCCAGGTCCCAGGTCTGGAAGAACGGGCTCCAGTCGATGTACTTGGCCAGCTCGGCCAGGTCGAAGTTCTTGAACACGCGGCGGCCCAGCGCGCGCGGCACGGTGGGCTGGTAGGCAGCCCAATCAACCGGCGTCTTGTTGGCGCGGATCTTGGCCAGGGGCCACAGGGGCGTGGCCTTTTTGTTGGCGTGCTGGGTGCGGACCTTGTCGTAGTCCGCGTTGAGCTCGTCCACGTAGTTCTGCACGCCGTCGCCCAGCAGGCTTTGCGCCACGCTCACGCTGCGGGACGCATCGGGCACGTAGACCACGGGGCCTTCGTAATGCGGAGCGATCTTGACGGCGGTGTGCACGCGGCTGGTGGTGGCGCCACCGATGAGCAGCGGGATCTTCTTGATGCGGAAGTGGTCGTCCTTCTGCATCTCGCCGGCCACGTACTGCATCTCTTCGAGGCTGGGGGTGATCAGGCCCGACAGGCCCACGATGTCGGCCCCCTCGACCTTGGCGCGCGCCAAAATCTCGTGGCAGGGCACCATCACGCCCATGTTCACCACCTCAAAGTTGTTGCACTGCAGGACCACGGTGACGATGTTCTTGCCGATATCGTGCACGTCACCCTTGACGGTGGCGATGATGATCTTGCCCTTGCTGCGCACATCGCGCCCGGCCAGTTCGTCCTGGCGCTTTTCTTCTTCGATGTAGGGGATCAGGTGGGCCACGGCTTGCTTCATCACGCGCGCACTTTTCACCACCTGGGGCAGGAACATCTTGCCCGCACCGAATAGGTCGCCCACCACGTTCATGCCGTCCATGAGCGGGCCTTCGATCACGTGCAGCGGGCGGCCGCCCTTGGCCAGGATGGCGCGGTAGGCCTCTTCCGTGTCTTCGGTGATGAAGTCGGTGATGCCATGCACCAGCGCGTGCGACAGGCGCTCGCCCACGGTCTTGGGGTGCTCGGGCGTTCCGCGCCATTCGAGCTTCTTGCTCTCGTCCTTGGCGCCGCTCTTGGCGGTTTCGGCGATCTCCACCAGGCGCTCACCCGCGTCGGGGCGGCGGTTGAGCACCACGTCTTCCACACGCTCACGCAGCACGGGCTCCAGGTCGTCGTACACGCCCACCATGCCCGCGTTGACGATGCCCATGTCCATGCCCGCCTGGATGGCGTGGTACAGGAACACCGTGTGGATGGCCTCGCGCACCGGGTCGTTGCCGCGGAAGCTGAACGACACATTCGACACACCGCCCGACACCTTGGCGCCCGGCAGGTTCTGCTTGATCCAACGCACGGCCTCGATGAAGTCGACCGCGTAGTTGTTGTGCTCCTCGATACCGGTGGCCACCGCAAAGATGTTGGGGTCGAAGATGATGTCCTCGGGCGGAAAGCCCACCTCATCGACCAGCACGCGGTAGGCACGTTCGCAGATCTCGATCTTGCGCGCGTAGGTGTCGGCCTGGCCCACTTCGTCAAACGCCATCACCACGGCCGCAGCGCCATAGCGCTTGACCAGCCGCGCCTCGTGCTTGAACTTCTCCACGCCCTCTTTCATGCTGATGGAGTTGACGATGCCCTTGCCCTGGATGCAGCGCAGACCGGCTTCGATCACCTCCCACTTGGAGGAGTCCACCATGATGGGCACGCGGGCGATGTCAGGCTCGGAGGCGATCAGCTGCAGGAAGCGCACCATGGCGGCCTTGCTGTCGAGCATGGCCTCGTCCATGTTGATGTCGATGACCTGGGCGCCGTTCTCTACCTGCTGGCGCGCCACGGCCAGGGCCTCTTCGTACTGGCCATTCAGGATCATGCGCGCAAACGCCTTGGAGCCGGTGACGTTGGTGCGCTCGCCGATGTTGACGAACAGCGTGCCCTCGCCGATGGAGACGGGCTCCAGGCCAGACAGCTTCATGGGGGGCAGGGACGGGGCAGACGCGGACATAGGACTCACCTGTGCAGGGGCAGCAGAAAAACAGGTGAGCGTCGTTGCGGAGGGGCTTGAATAGCTTTTGGGTACCCAAGCCTGACGGCCCCGTCGTGGTGAGAGGCCGCTGCAACGCTCCTTGGGCAGGTGCGGATTTTACCGGGTGATACGAGCTGGCGTTCGCCGCATCAGCGCACAGGCAGGAATTGCAGGAAGGTGCCTCCCACAATGCCCTGCACGTAACTGATCGCAGCACGGCGGTACTTTTCGGTGGTGAAAACGGCCAGCAGGTCCAGCCGCGCGATGATCTTGCCGAACTCGCGCTCAAAGCTCAGGTTGCGGCCCTGGGCGCCGATTTCGTCGGCCAATAGCAGGGGCTGGCCCTGGGCGTTGCGGCGCTGCGCCAGCAGCCACACGGCGGTCTCGACGTTGCGCGCGGCGTTGTAGAGGTGCTGGGCATCCATGCCGTCCAGCAAGAAGAACTCCGTCTTGCCGCCGTGGGCCGTGATGACCATGTCGGCCGTGGCGTGGATGAAGGCCGCCACACGGTCGCCCGCGAACTCGGGCGCCAGCGCCAGCGCCATGGCCGCGATGTCGCGGCGGCCCTGCAGCGGCGCCCAGGGCTGGCGCTGCAGTACGGCGGTGCGCAACTGCTCCAGCGCCTGCTCGCGGTTGGTGGCGGTGCCCTTGCGCCATTCGGCGGGGTTGCGGCGGTAGAGCTTGTCGGCCAGGCGCAGCAGGCCGTCCAGGTTCTCCTGCATGGCCAGGGTGGCCATGCGGTTGGCGTCGGACTGGGCCAGTTCGGCGGCATGGGTGGGCGCCCCCTTCACC
>NZ_QAIM01000651.1:435-1424 GCF_003061035.1 Acidovorax sp. HMWF018 | reverse complement strand
CAGCCTTCAGATTGAGCCCTAGAATCGAATAAAGAACGTATTTCAAATAACCTGAAGGCTTATGAGCCAAAACTGGCTTTATCCCGGCTTGCCCTCCGGTGGGCCGGTCAGTGCGCGGCGGCGGTGTGCAGCACGGCCGTGTCGTCCGTCCAGCCGCCACCCAGGGCCTTCATCAGCACCAGGCGGGTGTCGAGCTGGCGGGCGCGCAGGTCCACGGCCAGGCGGCGCTGGGCCAGCACCTGGCTTTCGGTGGAGAGCACCACCAGGTAGTTGCCCAGGCCCGCGCGGTAGCGCTCCTGCGCAAAGCGGTAGGCTTTTTCGGCACTGGCCACGGCCTCGTCCTGCAAGGTCTGCTGGCGGGTGAGCGACTGGATGGAGGCCACGGCATCGCCGGCTTCCTTCACCGCATCGAGCACGGCGCCGTTGTACTGGGCGATGGCCACGTCCAGCTCGGCGGCGCGGCCGCCCAGCTGGGCGCGCAGGCGGCCCCCGTCAAAGATTGGCAGGCGCAGCGCGGGCGTCACGCCCATCTGGCGCGAGCTACCGTTGAACAAACGGTCCAGCCCCAGCGAGTTCAGGCCAATGAACGCGCCGATGTTGATGTTGGGATAGAACTCGCTGCGCGCGCTGTTCACACCTTGCGTTGCCGCTTCCACGCGCCAGCGCGCGGCCACCACATCGGGGCGGCGGCCCAGCAGGTCGGCACCCAGCACCTCGGGCACGGCAGTGGGCTGCAGGGCGGCAAGGCGGGGCGTGAGCTGGGGCAGGGCGTCGGGCGCCTGGCCGGTCAGCACGGCCAGTTGGCGGCGGCCCAGGGTGATCTGCTCTTCGAGCGCTTCGATTTGTGTGCGGGCATCGGGCACAGCGGCCTGGGCCTGGGTCAGCTCGACCTGGCTGTCAAGGCCGGCAGAGGTGCGCTCTTGCGTGAGCTTGCGCTGTTCTTCCCGTTGCTCCAGCGCGCGCGTGGCCACATCGCGCTGGGCCACCAG
>NZ_QAIM01000651.1:0-425 GCF_003061035.1 Acidovorax sp. HMWF018 | reverse complement strand
CGGCGGCTGCATCGGCCTGGGCGGCGCGGGCCTGGCCCAGCGCAGCCTGCAGCTCGGCAGCGTGCTGGCCAAAGAAGTCGGGCGACCAGCTCAGCGTGGCCTGCACGGTGCCGCTGTTGTATGTGTTGCCAGCCACCGGGGCAGGCACCAGCCCGTTGGCGGTGTAGCGCTGGCGGGTGGCGTCCACGCCCAGCGTGGCTTGGGGGCCGTTGGCGGCCTCACGCACCTGGCTCAGGGCCACGGCTTGCTCCAGGCGGGCGCGGCTCACGGCCAGGCTGGGGTTGCCTTGCAAGGCGGTGTCGATCAGGGTGTTGAGCTGCTCGTCGCCCAGCGCTTTCCACCACTGGCTGGGGGCCACCACGTCGGTGGTGGTTGCGGTCAGGCCAGCGGCGGCCGGGGTGGTTTGCGCCTGCGGTGTGTGGGCC